>JBFFRO010000098.1:0-6490 GCA_041572995.1 Thiohalomonadaceae bacterium | reverse complement strand
TGCTGACGAGGTCGTCGAGGAGAGCGCCGAGGATTAATCCTCCGCTCTCGCGACCTGAAAAGCCGGGCTTAATGCCCGGCTTTTTCGTTTCCGCTATCCTGAAATCATGAGCCTGATCGTCACCTTTACCGACTTCGGTCTACACGGCCCCTACCTGGGGCAGATGAAGGCGGTGCTGTATCAGCAGGCACCGGGCGTATCGGTGGTCGACCTGTTCGCCGATGCCCCGGCACAGCGGGTGCGTGAGAGTGCCTATCTACTGGCCGCCTATGCCATGGAATTCCCCCCGGGTACGGTCTTTCTCTGTGTGGTCGACCCGGGGGTTGGCGGTGAGCGTGAGCCGGTGGTTATGCAGGCTGATGGTCGAATCTTTGTCGGTCCGGGCAATGGCCTCTTCGAGCTGTTGCGTCGCCGAGCCTCTACCGTCCGGCAGTGGCGTATCGATAGCAATCCAGCGCGCCTTAGTGCCAGCTTTCACGGGCGTGACCTTTTTGCGCCTGCCGCGGCGGCCATTGCCAGCGGGGCCCTGAACCCCGGTGTCAGTCGTGAGCTGACTGCGCCGATCGAGGTGGAGGCGGGGCGAGAGTGGCCCGACGAGCTTCAAACAGTGTGCTATATCGACCACTACGGAAACCTCATCAGCGGCGTGCGAGCGAAGCCGGACCTGAGCCTGGCGGTTTCTGGGCAGCTCCTGCCTCGCCGTAACACCTTCTCCGACGTGGCTATTGGTGAAGTCTTCTGCTACGAGAACTCGAGCGGTTTGCTGGAGGTCGCGGTTAATCAGGGACGGGCCTCGGAGGTGCTGGGACTGGGCATCGGCGACGAGTTGAGTGTCGTGACACTGCCTGACGGCTAAGTGCCACTGACGCAACTCGCTGCTATCTGCTAGTGTGTGGCCATGAAACAACTGGCCCTGATTCTTCTCTTCCTGACTCTGATTGCCTGCTCAGGCGATGATTCGCCACAGCGTATCCAGCAGCAGATCTATGTCTTCGGTACCCTGGTGGATATCACCATCGATGGGGCTGAAGGCGAACGTGCCGAGGCGGCCATCGCTGCCATCGACGCCGACTTCCAGCGCATGCATCGAGAGTGGCACGCCTGGAAGCCCGGTCCGCTATCCGATGCCAACCACGCCATTGCCTCGGGCAACAGTGCCACCATCCCCGACTCGCTGATCCCCATCATCGAACGCTCGCGGATGTTGGAGGCGCGTAGCGAAGGGCTATTCAATCCGGCCATCGGTGGTCTGCTTCAGCTCTGGGGTTTCCAGGCGGATACCCCGCCCAATGGCCCACCGCCTTCGCCTGAGTCGATTGCGCGCTGGGTGGACTCGGCCCCCTCCATGGCCCAGGTTCAGTTGGACGGCAACACCATCAGCAGCAGCAACCCAACGGTACAGCTGGACTTTGGTGCCTTTGCCAAGGGCTATGCAGTGGACCTAGCCATAGAGCGCCTGCAGGAAATGGGTGTCGCCAACGCCATCGTCAACGCGGGAGGGGATCTGCGGGCCATTGGTCGTGCGGAAGGCCAGCGTCCGTGGCGGGTCGGTGTGCGTCACCCGCAGGGTAAGGGGGTGCTGGCCGCCATCGAGGTTAGCGGTGATGAGGCGGTCTTCACCTCCGGAAACTATGAGCGGTACCGCGAGCACGAGGGGGTGCGCTATATGCATATCCTCGACCCGCGTACCGGCATGCCGGTGCAGGGGGTGACCACGGTGACCGTGCTGCATGAGAACGGCGCTCTGGCCGATGCTGCCGCCACCGCCCTGGTGGTGGCCGGTGTGGAAGGGTGGCCACGCATCGCCAGGCGTCTCGGCCTCAAGGCGGCAATGTTGGTGGACGAAGAGGGCATCGTCCACCTCACCCCGGCGATGCGCGAGCGCCTCAGCTTTGAAGGCGAGCCGCCGACGCTGGATATCGTCGAGCTGGACTAGCGCTCCAGCAGCGGCTTGAGAAAGCGCCCGGTGTGGCTGGCCGCGCAGGCGGCGATCGCCTCCGGGGTGCCGCTGGCGACGATAGTGCCGCCGCCATCGCCCCCCTCGGGACCGAGGTCGATGAGCCAGTCGGCGGTCTTAATCACATCCAGGTTGTGCTCGATGACGACGATGGTGTTGCCGTGTTCGCGCAGGCGATGGAGCACCGCCAGCAACTGCTCGATGTCATGGAAGTGCAGGCCGGTGGTGGGCTCGTCGAGGATGTAGAGGGTGTTGCCGGTATCGCGCTTGGAGAGCTCACGTGCCAGCTTTACCCGCTGCGCCTCACCGCCGGAGAGGGTGGTGGCGCTCTGCCCCAGCTTGATGTAGCTCAGCCCCACATCCAGCAGCGTCTGCAGCTTGCGCGCCAGTGCCGGCACCGCGTCGAAAAACTCGCGCGCCTCCTCCACGGTCATCTCCAGCACCTCGTAGATGGACTTACCCTTGTAGCGCACCTCCAGGGTCTCGCGGTTATAGCGCTTGCCCTTACAGACATCGCAGGGGACGTAGACATCAGGCAGGAAGTGCATCTCCACCTTGATCAGGCCGTCGCCCTGGCAGGCCTCGCAGCGCCCCCCCTTGACGTTAAAGCTGAAGCGCCCCGGGTTGTAGCCGCGCGCACGGGCCTCCTGGGTGCCGGCAAAGAGCTCGCGGATGGGGGTGAACAGCCCGGTGTAGGTGGCCGGATTGGAGCGTGGGGTACGGCCGATGGGGGACTGGTCGATATCCACCACCTTGTCGAACTGCTCCAGGCCGACGATCTCGGCGCAGGGGGCCGGGTCATCGCCGCTGCCGTTCAGGGCAATGGCGGCGTGGCGGTAGAGGGTGTCGTTAATGAGCGTGGATTTGCCCGAGCCGGAAACGCCGGTGATGCAGCTCATCAGGCCCACGGGAATATCGACGTTGACGTCCTTGAGGTTGTTGCCGCTGGCGCCGCGGATGGCCAGCAGGCGGCTCTCGTCCACCGCTGTGCGCTCCTGCGGCACCTCTATGGCACGTTTGCCCGACAGGTACTGGCCGGTGAGTGAGCGCTCATTGGCCATCACCTCAGCGGGCAGGCCCGCGGCAATCACCTCGCCGCCGTGGACTCCGGCACCGGGGCCGATGTCGACTACATAGTCGGCGCTACGGATGGCATCCTCGTCGTGCTCGACCACGATCACCGTGTTGCCCAGATCGCGCAGGCGGAAGAGGGTGGTGAGCAGACGCTCGTTATCACGTTGATGCAGGCCAATGGAGGGCTCGTCGAGGATGTACATCACCCCGACCAGGCCGGCGCCGATCTGCGAGGCCAGGCGGATGCGCTGGGCCTCGCCGCCGGAGAGGGTATCGGCGCTGCGCTCCAGGCTCAGGTAGTCGAGACCGACGTTGACCAGGAAGCCGAGGCGCTCGTCGATCTCCTTGACCACCTTCTCCGCCACCTCACCACGCCAGCCCGGCAGCTGCAGCTCGGCGAAGAAGCGCTGGGCGCGTCCCACCGGCAGGGAAGCCAGCTCAGGCAGGCTGTGGCCGGCGATGAAGACGTGGCGAGCCTGGCGGTTGAGCCGCGAGCCACCGCAGTCGGGGCAGCGCTGGTGACTGAGGTATTTGGCCAACTCTTCGCGGACCACGTTGGAGTCGGTCTCGCGGTAGCGCCGCTGCATGTTGGTCAGTACCCCCTCGAAGGGGTGCTCGCGCACGCTGTGGCCGGAACGCCCGCCGTGGTAGTGGAAAGCGATCACTTCATCGTCGCTGCCATGGAGCAGGATGTCGCGGTGCTGCTTATCCAGTGACTCGAAGGGGGCCTCAATATCGAAGCCGTAGTGGTCGGCCAGCGAGTTGAGCATGGCAAAGTAGTAGGCGTTGCGCCGGTCCCAGCCGCGGATGGCGCCGCCGGCCAGCGACAGCTCCGGGTGGGCCACCACCCGCGAGGGGTCGAAGAACTGGTGATGGCCCAGGCCGTCACAGGTGGGGCAGGCGCCGGCCGGATTGTTGAAGGAGAAGAGCCGTGGCTCCAGCTCGGTCAGTGAGTAGTTGCATACCGGGCAGGCGTACTTGGCGGAGAAGAGGATCTCCTCACCGTCGCCGTCCATGAAGGCGACGCGGGCCAGGCCGTCGGCCAGGTTGAGGGCGGTCTCGAAGGAGTCGGCCAGACGCTGCTTGAGGTCGGCCCGCACCTTGAAGCGGTCGATCACCGCCTCGATGGTGTGCTTCTTGCGCAACTCCAGGGTCGGGGCCTCGTCCAGCTCCAGCACCTCACCGTTGACCCGCGCACGGATGTAACCCTGGGCGCGCAGCTCCTCGAACACCTGCTGGTGTTCACCCTTGCGCGCCTGCACCACCGGCGCCAACAGCATCAGTTTGGTGCCCTCGGGCAGGGCCAGTACCTGGTCCACCATCTGGCTGACGGTTTGTGCCTGTAGCACGGTGTCGTGATTGGGACAGCGTGGCTCACCGGCGCGGGCAAAGAGCAGGCGCAGGTAGTCGTAGATCTCGGTGACCGTGCCGACGGTGGAGCGGGGGTTGTGGGAGGTGGACTTCTGCTCGATGGAAATGGCCGGGGAGAGGCCCTCGATGTGGTCGATCTCCGGCTTCTCCATCATCGAGAGGAACTGGCGGGCGTAGGCCGAGAGTGACTCCACATAGCGGCGCTGGCCCTCGGCGTAGATGGTGTCGAAGGCGAGCGAGGACTTACCCGAGCCGGAGAGACCGGTAATGACGATCAGTTTGTCGCGCGGCAACTCCAGATCCACGTTCTTCAGATTGTGGGTGCGCGCGCCGCGCAGGCGAATGGTATCCATCGAGGCTTGGTTTCCGCAGCAGAATCGAACCTGCTAATATACGGGCTCTTTATGGCCCTGCGCAAAGCCGGGTCGACTTTTTTGCTGCATCACGAGATTTCCCGGGCCTAGCCAGCGCATGAATTTTGACCAGATGACCCCCCTTGAGCGCCGTGCAGCGCTCTCGCTCGCTGCTATTTTTGCCACCCGCATGCTGGGTCTGTTCATGGTGTTGCCGGTCTTCGCCCTCTATGCCGATCGCCTTGAGGGGGCCACTCCAGCGCTTATCGGCCTGGCCATCGGTATCTATGGTCTAAGCCAGGCCCTGCTGCAGATCCCCTTCGGCATGGCCTCCGACCGCCTGGGGCGCAAGCCGGTGATCGCCTTTGGTCTGCTGGTGTTCGCCGCGGGCTCGGCGCTGGCGGCGCTCTCCACCTCGATTGAGGGGGTGATTGCCGGGCGTGCCCTGCAGGGCGCCGGTGCGGTGGCCGCCGCGGTGATGGCACTGGCCGCTGACCTGACCCGCGAGGAGCACCGCACCAAGGCGATGGCGGTGATCGGCATGAGCATCGGCATGAGCTTTCTGGCGGCGATGATCGCCGGTCCCCTGTTCGGTGCCTGGTTCGGTCTACACGGACTGTTCTGGCTGACCGCCCTGCTGGCCCTGCTCGGTATCGCCATCCTCTATCTGGCGGTGCCCAATCCGCTTCACTGTCGCCACCACCGCGATGCCGAGCCGGTGCCGGGGCAGTTTGGGCGGGTGCTGCGCGATACCCAACTGCTACGCCTGGATGCGGGGATCTTCGTCCTCCATCTCGCCCTCACCGCGATGTTCGTGGCCATGCCGTTGATGCTGGTCGACGCCGGACTGCTTTCCGAGGACCACTGGCAGCTCTACCTGCCGGTGATGGTGCTGGCGATGGCGGCAGCGGTGCCCTTTATCATCGTCGCCGAGAAGCGTGGGGCGATGAAGGCGGTGTTCCTAGGGGCCATCGCCATGATTGGGGTCAGCCTGGCGGCCATGGGCTTGTGGCACGGCTCGCTGTGGGCACTGGGCGGCCTGCTGTGGCTGTTCTTTGCTGCCTTTAACCTGCTGGAGGCGACCCTGCCGTCGCTGATTAGCAAGCTGGCGCCGCTGGAGGCCAAGGGCACCGCCATGGGGGTCTACTCCAGCTCGCAGTTCGCCGGTGCCTTTGTCGGCGGCTGGCTGGGCGGCTGGGCCTACGGCCAGTACGGAGTTGAGGGGCTCTTCTCAGGGCTGCTGTTGCTGCTGGCCTGCTGGTGGCTGCTGGCCTCGGGCATGCGCCGTCCGCCGCAGCTCGCCACTCGCCAGATCTACCTGGGGGAGGTCGATGCCAAGCGTGTCGGGGAGCTGGAACGCGAGCTCCTGGCCCTGACCGGTGTGGCGGAAGTCCGTGTTATAGTGGAAGAGTGCGTGGCCTACCTGCGGGTCGAGAGCGCGCGGGTCGATGACGAGGCCCTGCTGAGCTACTCCGCGGCCACCGACTGAACCAAGAACAACGATAAACAATAGCGATAATCCGCCGTACTACAGATTAAGAGAGACGAGGGTGTAACGATGGCACGTGGAATCAACAAGGTCATTCTGGTCGGTAACCTGGGTCGTGACCCGGAGGTGCGCTACGCCGCCAATGGTGGCGCCGTGGCGAATATCACTATCGCCACCTCCGAGCAGTGGACCGACAAGCAGAGCGGTCAGAAGCAGGAGCGTACCGAGTGGCACCGCGTGGTGATG
>JBFFRO010000097.1:0-6495 GCA_041572995.1 Thiohalomonadaceae bacterium | reverse complement strand
TCGGCCAGCTTGATCTCCAGCAGTTCACTGGACTGGATCGCATCGTTGGAGCACTCGGCCTCTTTCAGGCCGTCGTCAACTTTCAGGTATTTCACGTGCAGAACCTCTTAATAGAAGGCCGCCTCCAGGCGGTCCTCCCAGTTATTCGGGGTGTCGGCATAGGGAGGTTTCACGTCAATGCGGAAAAACATCTCCCCCTTGCGGCGCTCGCGGATCACATCGATCAGTTCATCAAAGTTCTTCAGCTGCGGATTCTGGATCAGCACTTCGCTGAGATAGAGCATCTTTCACCACCATGTATATATAAGGTATAAATCGCCGCGGAGGCCGCCGTACCCATTCAATGGGGTCCGAAACGGTGCATCTCAAGCACAGCCGCCTCGAATAACCCACTAAATTAGTGATTTATGATATTGAACCGTAGCCGGAAAAATATCGCAAGCCCATGAAATCGCGTTGAGTGCAGCGTATATCCCCCACGGGCAATACGTTTTCTTAAAATCCACTTAAAGCTTCGTTTATAAGCCGTTGATAATACATTACAAAAAGATTTATTGATGACCCTATCAAACATAGCGGAAAGATAATCGGTATATCCCCTTTAGGGTATGCCCCCTCCCCCCCCTCTCCCCCATCGGTGTAATACACCCCCACCATTAGGAACTTCTAAACTTGCCGACCAATTGGATACGGTCTGGTAACCGTGTTTCAAGAAATATCCTTGCAGGGTTTCTTAGATGCAGTACCTGCACTCGGTACCCGATGTGATAGGAGAGAGAAAAAGATTATGGCTAAGAAAATGCACGACACCCCGATGCTGGACCAGCTGGAATCCGGTCCGTGGCCCAGCTTCGTTACCGGCCTCAAGCGCCTGGCTCAGGACAACGACATGACCGTTGACCTGATGGGTCAGCTGGAGACTTCCTACAACACCCGTAAGGGTTACTGGAAAGGCGGTACCGTCGGCGTCATCGGTTACGGCGGTGGTGTCATTCCCCGTTTCACCGAGCTGCTCGACGAGAACAAGAAGCCGATGTTCCCCGCCGCGGCTGAGTTCCACACCCTGCGCATCATGCCCCCGGCTGGTAACCACTACACCACCGAAGTCATGCGCAAGTTCTGTGACGTGTGGGAGAAGTACGGTTCCGGCCTCATCGCCTTCCACGGTCAGTCCGGCGACATCATGTTCCAGGGTTGCACCACCGACAACGTCCAGCCTGCCTTCGACGAGATGAACGAGATGGGCTTCGACCTCGGCGGCGCCGGTCCGGCTGTGCGCACCGGCATGAGCTGCGTGGGCGCCGCCCGCTGTGAGCAGTCCTGCTTCGACGAGCAGCGCACTCACCGCACCCTGGTGAACGCCTTCCTCGACGACATGCACCGTCCTGCCCTGCCCTACAAGATGAAGTTCAAGGTCTCCGGCTGCGCCAACGACTGCATGAACTCCATCCACCGCGCTGACTTCGCTGTCATCGGTACCTGGCGCGACGACATGATCGTTGACCAGGACGAGGTCAAGGCCTTCGTCGCTGACAAGGGTCGCAAGTACGTGATCGACAACGTCATCACCCGCTGCCCCTCCCAGGCCCTGAGCCTGAACGACGACGACACCCTCGACGTCGACAACAAGGCCTGCGTGCGCTGCATGCACTGCCTGAACGTCATGAACAAGGCCCTGAGCCCCGGCAACGACAAGGGTGCCTCCGTCCTCATCGGTGGTAAGCGCACCCTGAAGATCGGTGACCTGATGGGCACCGTCATCGTTCCCTTCATGAAGCTGGAAGACGACGACGAGTTCGAGGCCATCGAAGAGCTGGCCGGCGAGGTCATCGACTTCTTCGCCGAGAACGCCTTGGAGCACGAGCGTACCGGTGAGATGATCGAGCGTATCGGTCTGGTCAACTTCCTCGAGGGCATTGGCCTTGAGGTCGACCCGAACATGATCACTCAGCCGCGCATGAACTCCTACATCCGCATGGATGGTTGGGACGAAGAAGCCAAGAAGTGGTTCGAGCGTAAGGCCCAGGCCTAAGTGTCATTTGACGAGGCGGCCCCCAAGGGCCGCCGCGTAGCAAGATAATCATTGATTAGGAGGTAAACATGTCTGCACCTCGTATGCCTATTGAGAGCGGTGTACCGGATCCGTTCCCGTACATGCACCCCGTGCTGAAGGCCAACTTCGGCCAGTGGAGCTACCACGACCGTCCGCGTCCCGGCGTCCTGCGTCACGTTGCCAAGAGCGGCGACCAGGTCTGGACCGTCCGCGCTGGTACCCAGCGTCAGATGGACGTCTACACCATTCGTAAGCTGTGCGACATCGCCGATGAGTTCGCTGAGGGCCACGTCCGCTTCACCATGCGCTCCAACATCGAGTTCATGGTCAGCAGCGAAGACAAGGTCAACCCGCTGATCGAGAAGCTGACTTCTGAAGGCTTCCCCGTTGGTGGTACCGGTCCTTCCGTGACCATGATCTCCCACACCCAGGGCTGGCTGCACTGCGACATCCCCGGCACCGACGCCTCGGGTGTTGTGAAGGCCCTGATGGATGAGCTCCACGAGGAGTTCATTAAGGAAGATATGCCGAACCGCGTGCACATCACCACTTCCTGCTGCCAGATCAACTGTGGCGGCCAGGGTGATATCGCCATCAACGTTCAGCACACCAAGCCGCCGAAGATCAACCACGACCTGGTCGCCAACGTCTGTGAGCGTCCCACCGTTGTGGCTCGCTGCCCGGTTGCCGCCATCCGTCCCGCCATGGTCAACGGCAAGCCCTCCCTCGAGGTCGACGAGAAGAAGTGCGTCTGCTGCGGCGCCTGCTTCCCGCCCTGCCCGCCCATGCAGATCAACGACCCCGAGTTCTCCAAGCTGGCCATCTGGGTCGGTGGTAAGCACTCCAACGCCCGTTCCAAGCCGATGTTCCACAAGCTGGTGGCCGCTGGCATCCCGAACAACACGCCGCGTTGGCCCGAGGCTGCCGAGATCATCAAGAACATCCTCGCCGTCTACAAGGCTGATGCCAAGGACTGGGAGCGTATGGGTGACTGGGTTGAGCGTATCGGTTGGCCGCAGTTCTTCGAGAAGACCGGTCTGCCGTTCACCAAGTACCACATCGATAACTGGCGTGGTGGCCGCGTGAACCTGAACGCTTCTGCTCACATCCGCTTCTAATTGAGGGGTTACTGAGTAATGAAGTTCACTATTCAGGTTAACGAAGGGCCTTATCAGCACCAGGCCTCCGACAGCGCCTACCTGTTCACCAAGGCCGCCCTGGAGAAGGGTCACGAGATCTTCCGTGTCTTCTTCTACCACGACGGCGTGAACAACGCGACGCGTCTGACCACTCCTCCGCAGGATGACCGCAACGTGGTCAACCGCTGGAGCGAGCTGGCCGAGAAGCACAACCTCGATCTGGTTGTCTGTGTTGCCGCGGCTCAGCGCCGCGGCATCGCTGATGCCGACGAGGCCCAGCGTAACGGTAAAGATGCCGACAACATCGCTCCCGGTTTCCGTATCTCCGGTCTGGGTCAGCTGATTGAAGGTGGCATCCAGTCCGACCGTCTGGTTGTGTTTGGTGACTAAGGGGAATATGAGATGAGTGACGCAAAGAAATTTTTGTACGTGAACCGCAAGGCTCCGTACGGCACCGTCTACGCCCTGGAGTCGCTGGAAGTCGTTCTGATCGGCGCTGCCTTTGAGCAGGACGTCCAGCTGCTGTTTATGGACGACGGCGTCTTCCAGATTGCCAAGGGCCAGGATACCGGTGAGTCCGAGATGAAGAACTTCTCGCCCACCTACTCCGCTCTGGGTGACTTCGATATCACCAAGATCTACGTGGACAAGGAGTCCCTGGAAGAGCGTGGTATGACCATCGACGATCTGATGCCTCTGACCTATGAGGACGAGGACGACGATTGGGCCGAGAAGGATTCCATCCGTGTCATTGGCCGTGATGAGATCGCCGCTCTGATGGAAGAGCAGGACGTTGTCCTGAGCTTCTAATTCTGGGAGATAGACATGCTGCACACTGTTAACAAGTCGCCCTTCGAGAAGAACAGCCTCTCCAGCTGCATTAATCATGCTGCTGAGGGTGCCGCTGTACTGCTGATCGAAGACGGTGTTTACGGCGCCATGGACAACACCTCCGCTAGCGCGATGGTGAAGGACGCCATGGGCAAGATTACCTTCTACGTGCTGTCTTCCGACGCGAAGGCCCGCGGTATCGCCGATAAGGTGATGGAAGGCGTGAATATGGTTGATTACGCTGGCTTTGTCGACCTCGCTTGCGAGAACGGCACGGTTCAGGCCTGGCTCTAATTCAACCCCCTGTACTGCAAACACTCTATTAGGAGATAAAGCAATGGCTACTATGAATGTGAACGGCACCGAGATCGAGGTCGATGAGGAAGGTTACCTGGTTGACCTGAACGACTGGACCAAGGAAGCCGCCGTTGAGCTTGCCAAGGGCGAGGGCGTTGACATGACCGAGTCCCACTGGGAGGTCATCGAGTTCCTGCGTGAGTACTACAACGAGTACCAGATCGCTCCTGCCGTGCGCGTGCTGACCAAGGCTATCGGCAAGAAGCTGGGCAAGGAAAAGGGCAACAGCAAGTACCTCTACGAGCTGTTCCCCTACGGTCCCGCCAAGCAGGCCTGCAAGATCGCCGGTCTGCCGAAGCCGACCGGCTGCATCTAAGCCACTACGGCTGATGCTTGTGGCGAGGGGTGTTCGCACCCCTCCCATTTATTAACTACCGAATGATTCCGTTTTTTTTCGGAGGGTCGATAGATGTCACTGCTCTACGCAGTTTTGTTTTACTCAGCGTTTGTGCTGCTGATTGTTGGACTGGTGCGTAAGATTATCCAGTACAAGAACACGCCTGCACCGCTAAAAATTCCCACTACGCCCGCTCCCGTGACCCAGGGCGGCGTGGCGTTCCGCATGGCCCGTGAGGTCGTGCTGTTTGAGAGCCTGTTCAAGTCCAATAAGTGGATCTGGATCTTCGGCTGGATGTTCCATGTCGGCCTCGCTCTGGTGCTGCTGCGCCACGGCCGCTACTTCCAGGACGTCGGTCCCCTGCTTGGCTTTATCCAGCCCTTCGGCATCTATGCCGGTTTTGCCATGGTCGCCGGTCTGCTCGGCCTGTGGGGCCGTCGCATCGTCGTCGAGCGTATTCGCTACATCACCGGCCCGTCCGATCACCTGATCCTGGCGCTGCTGGTCGGTATCGGTGTCTCTGGTCTGATGATGAAGTTCGTCGCCCACACTGACATCGTCGCCGTGAAGATGTTCTTCACCGGACTGATGCGCTTCCAGATCAACGAGTTGCCGACCGACCCGGTCCTGCTCGTGCACTTGGCTCTGGTCGCCGTGCTGATGATCATCTTCCCCATCAGCAAGCTGCTGCACGCCCCCGGCGTGTTCTTCAGCCCGACCCGCAATCAGGTCGACAACCCGCGTGAGAAGCGTCACATCGCTCCGTGGGCCGCTGATCTTGAAAAATAATCGGAAACGAGACTGAGGAGACTCCCCACGTGGCCGACTTTGAAACCCCGGAATTTCGTGAATTCCCCGGTGTGCCCAACAAACTGCAGGAGGGTGCCACCGCGCACCTGAGCCCGTTCGTCGCCAAGCCGCAACACCAGGAGCCCCTTGGCTTCCCCGGTGAGCTGGTGGAGAACTGGGAGCAGGCTGCCATCGACAAGATGGGTGACCTGCTGGGCAAGTACCGCTCCCTGCGTGTCTACTTGGACTCCTGTGTGAAGTGTGGTTCCTGCACCGACAAGTGCCACTACTTCCAGGGCACCAGTGACCCGAAAAACATGCCTGTTGCGCGACAGGACCTGATGCGCAGCGTCTACCGCCGCTACTTTACCTTCGCCGGTAAGTACTTCCCGAAACTGGTCGGCGCCCGTGACATGACCCGTGAGGTACTGGACGAGTGGTACAACTACTTCCACCAGTGCTCGCAATGCCGCCGCTGCTCGGTGTTCTGCCCCTACGGCATCGACACCGCCGAGATCTCCATGGCCGCCCGCGAGATCATGGATTCCATCGGCCACGGCCAGAAGTACTGCAACGAGATCCTCGGCAAGGTACAGACCGTCGGTAATAACCTCGGCCTGCCCGGTCCGGCTCTGGAGGCCACCCTTGAAGAGTTCGCCGAGGAGATCGAGGAAGACACCGGCCTGCCGGTGAAGATCCCGCTGGACGTCAAGGGTGCCGACATCCTGCTGGTCACCCCCTCCGCCGACTTCTTCGCCGAACCGCACATCGACGGCCTGATGGGTTACGCCAAGGTGTTCCACGAGGCGGGCGTCAGCTGGACCCTCTCCTCGCATGCCGCCGAGGCCGCCAACTTCTCCATGTTCATCGGCTCGTACAGCAACATGAAGAAGGTGGCCGAGCGCATTCGCGACGCCGCCCTGGAGCTGGGTGTCAAACGCATCATCGTTGGCGAGTGTGGTCACGCCTGGCGTGTGGCCTACTCCTTC
>JBFFRO010000096.1:0-6571 GCA_041572995.1 Thiohalomonadaceae bacterium | reverse complement strand
GACATGGAGATGGGCATTACCGAAGTGATTCGCGGTGATGACCACCTTAACAACACCCCGCGACAGATGAACATCATGAAGGCGCTGGGTTACGAGCCGCCCAGGTACGCCCACGTGCCGATGATCCTCGGCGATGACGGCAAGCGCCTCTCCAAGCGTCACGGCGCGGTCAGCGTGATGCAGTATCGTGACGATGGCTTCCTGCCCGAGGCGGTGATCAACTATCTGGTGCGCCTGGGCTGGTCCCATGGCGACCAGGAGGTTTTCTCCCTGGAGGAGATGATCGAGCTGTTTGATGCCTGTGACATCAACACCTCGGCCTCCAGCTTCAATACCTCCAAGCTGCTGTGGCTCAACCAGCACTACATCAAGGAAAGTTCGCCGGAGCACATCGCCCACCACCTGAGCTTCCACCTGGGTAACCTGGATATCGACCCCAGCCAGGGCCCGGACATCCTCGAGGTGATCGTCGCCAATCAGGAGCGCGCTAAGACCCTGGTGGAGATGGCGCAGAACTGCGTCTTCTTCTACAAGGAGTTCGAGGAGTTCGAAGAGAAGGCGGCGAAGAAGAACCTCAAGGCCGGTGTGGTGCCGGTGCTGGAGGCGCTGCGTGACGGCCTGGCCGATTGTGAGTGGAGCGATGAGGCCATCCACTCCCTGGTGGAACAGACCGCCGAGAAACTGGAGCTGAAGATGGGCAAGGTGGCACAGCCGCTGCGCGTCGCGGCCACCGGTGGCGGCATCTCTCCGCCTATCGATGTGACCGTGCGCCTGATTGGTCGTGAGCGCACGATCGCCCGTATCGGCCGTGCCCTCGAATACATCGAGAAAAGGGCTGACTAACGCTTGACAGGGAGCCGAGAATCACTAAAATAGCGGCTTCCTTAACGGGGCTATAGCTCAGCTGGGAGAGCGCTTGCATGGCATGCAAGAGGTCGACGGTTCGATCCCGTCTAGCTCCACCAAATTCTCAGCGGGACCGCATATGTCGGTCCCGTTTTTGAAACGGAATTCGTCCCATTCGTCTAGAGGCCTAGGACACCGCCCTTTCACGGCGGCGACAGGGGTTCGACTCCCCTATGGGACGCCAATTCAGTTCAGTGCGGTTCAGGAAGCGCTGAACGCCTGTTTTGGGGCTATAGCTCAGCTGGGAGAGCGCCTGCATGGCATGCAGGAGGTCGACGGTTCGATCCCGTCTAGCTCCACCAAAACACGACTGCGGGAGCGAAGGCAACTTCGCTCCCGTTTTCGTTAACGGTCTCGTCCCATTCGTCTAGAGGCCTAGGACACCGCCCTTTCACGGCGGCGACAGGGGTTCGACTCCCCTATGGGACGCCAAACGAAAAAAACCGCCCTGGAAACAGGGCGGTTTTTTTCGTATTGCAGACATAAAAACGGCCCGTCATCGGTGATGACGGGCCGTTTGCTTACTGCCTACAGGCGACTTAGGCCTGGGCCTTACGCTCGAACCACTTCTTGGCCTCCTCGTCCCAGCCATCCATGCGCACATAGGAGTTCATGCGCGGCTGGCTGATCATGTTGGGCTCGACGTCGATGCCGATGCCCTCGAGGAAGTTGACCAGACCGATACGCTCGATCATCTCACCGGTACGCTCGTGCTCCAGGGCGTTCTCGGCGAAGAAGTCGATCATCTCACCGGCCAGCTCCTCGATACGCTCGAAGTCCTCGTCCGACTCCAGCTTCATGAAGGGGACGATGACGGTGCCCATCAGGTCACCGATCTTCAGGGTACGCTTACCACCGACGAGGATGGAGGCGCCCTTGTCATCACCGGGCGAGAGTGCCTTGTTCATGACGTTCAGGCAGTGCATGCAGCGCACACAGGCCTTGTTGTCGACGGCCAGGGTGTCGTCGTCGTTCAGGCTCAGGGCCTGGGAGGGACAGCGGGTGATGACGTTGTCGATCACGTACTTGCGCCCCTTTTCGGCGACGAAGGTCTTGACCTCGTCCTGGTCCACCTTCATGTCGTCACGCCAGGTGCCGATCACCGAGAAGTCAGCGCGGTGGATGGAGTTCATGCAGTCGTTGGCACAGCCCGAGACCTTGAACTTGAACTTGTAGGGCAGGGCAGGGCGATGCATGTCGTCGAGGAAGGCATTCACCAGGGTACGGTGGGTGCGCTGCTCGTCGATGCAGGACTGCTCACAGCGGGCCGCACCGACGCAGCTCATGCCGGTGCGCACGGCAGGTCCAGCACCACCAAGGTCGAAGCCCAACTCGTTCAGCTCATCGAAGGCGGGCTGGACGTTCTCGGTGGTGCAGCCCTGGAACATGATGTCGCCGGACTGACCGTGGAAGGCGATGAGGCCTGATCCGTACTTGTCCCAGATGTCGCAGAACTTGCGCAGGGTCGCGGTATCGTAGTGCATGCCGGCGGGCGGCATGATACGCAGGGTGTGGAATTCGGCCGCGTCGGGGAACATCGGTTTCTTGTTCGCGTCCAGCAGCTCGGTGAAGCGCGGAATGACGCCGCCGCCGTAACCGATGACGCCAACGGTTCCGCCCTTCCAGTAGCCCTTGCGGGTTTCGTAAGAGGTTTCCAGCTGACCCATCAGGTCAACCATCATGTCGTTATCCTGGGCCAGGCGTTTGAGACCGGTCACGAAGCTCGGCCACGGGCCGCTCTCCAGCTGATCCAGCATCGGGGTATCGTGGAACTTCTTAGCCATGGAATGAGTCCTCCATTAAAGTGGCTTGTTGTACGATTTAACAGGTCGTTACCGTGTGTGAGCTACTGCCCGGCCGCTAGCACACGCAATGACAATAACATAGTAGTATTGTCGGGTAATATTTCAACCATCGATAAAGTGCGGGTTTGAGCGCTCGCCACAAGGAGTCTGTGATGTCGCGAAAGGTGATTATCGGGGCCGTACTACTAGGGTCCCTGCCGGCACTGGATGTCCTGGCCGAGAGCTTCGAGGAGTACCAGCGGCAGCAGAGCCAGGGCTTCGAGGCCCGCCATGACGAGTACTCCCGCTACAGCACCGACATCGATGAGGGTTTCGCCCGCTACCAGGCCGAGCTGAAAAAGGCCTTTGCCGAGTACCGTGCCGCCGCAGCCCAGGTGTGGGGCGGACGGGAGGCGCTGGTACCGGACAAGCGCCGCTGGGTGGAGTACGACGGGCAGATGCGCGAGCGTAGCGTGGTCGACTTCGAGAAGGGGAAGGTAAGGGTGGAGCTGGCCGTAGAGGGAAGCGAACTCAACGACCCCCATGACCTGCGCGATCGCCTGGCTCGAGCGGTGGAGCGTACCGTGCGCCGCCCCCCCGATGAGCGTTCCATTATCGATATTGCCCACAGCCCGCAGCGCCCGGATGAGCCTAGGGCCGGTGCCGAGCCGATGCTGGTTGGGCAGGTGGCCACCCCGGGAGGCGGCAGCCTGGGAGAGGATCAGATCGAGGCCTTTGCCCGCCAGGTGGCCGAGCAGGCCGCGACCCGCCGGGTTAGCGGTGAGGATGGCCAGCAGCGACTGGTCATTAGCGGCGAGTTCGAGCTGGTGCCCGACCATATCCGCGTGCGTGCCGAGCGCTTCGTCCCCGAGGTGCGTTCGCAGTCGCAACGTATGCAGGTCAGCCCTGAGTTGGTGCTGGCGGTGATCGAGACCGAGAGCTTCTTCAACCCGACCGCCCGCTCACCGGTACCGGCCTTCGGCCTGATGCAGCTGGTGCCTACCGCTGGCGCACGTGATGCCTATCGGCATGTCTACAAGAAGGATCGCATCCTCAGCGATCGCTATCTCTACGACCCCAGGAATAACATCGAGCTGGGTGCCGCCTACCTTAACAAGATCTACTTCGACTACCTGGACGGTATCAAGGACCCGCAGTCCCGCTGGTGGTGCACAGTGGCCGCCTACAATACCGGCGCCGGCAATATCTTCCGTACCTTTGGTGGCTCCACCCGCAGCAAGAGTGCCGCGCTGGCACGTATTAATGGTATGAGTTCGGAGCGGGTGTTCGAATACCTGCGTGCGCACCTCCCCTATCAGGAGACACGCAAATATATTGTTAAAGTCAGGGAACGAATGCCCAAGTACCGTGGTCTATTGGGCAGGGCGGGGTAGGGGACCTACTCCAGCGGGTAGACCCAGGCCCAGATCACATCGCGGTAGGGGTCGCGCCAGATGGCTCGTACCTGGGCCTTGACCTCGTTGCTTTTGATTACCTGGCGGGTACGGCTATCAGAGGTGACGGTGTAGCTGTCATTGTTGGCCCGCTCACGCATGGTGAGGACGTTCTCCACCGAGACGCCGAAGCGGGCGGCCAGACGGGTGCGGGCACGGCTAATGGCCAGTTCCTCCTGGGCATGACGACCATCGGCGTGAGTGCCGGCTGAACCGACGACCCCATCACCCGGGCTATTGATCCAGTCGGGGCGGGCATCAAGGCTGGGGTCGGGGCGTGAACTTCCCTGGCAGCCGCCGAGAGCGAGCAGTAGAAGACAGCCGCTGAGGAGAGCTTTGTGCATGGTCGGTAATCCCTGTAATTGACCTTTATTCGACGGTGGTTCATTCTGTCACAAGTCAATTTTTTTCGCCAAGTGTGGGTCAAGCGATACCCGCATGGGTGCGCTTTAAACCAATACTCCAAGGGAGAGGAATAATGAAAAAGACGAGTATGATTATGGCTATCGGCGCTAGCATGCTGCTGGGTGCCTGCTCGGATACCAAGCCAGAGAAGGACGATACCCCGGTGGTCGTCGATCAGTGTACCTGGCCTGACGCCCCTGCCGCCGTCGCCCCCGAGTGGGTCTGCTCCGGCAGCATGGAAGGCGTGGAGCTGGCCGGTGTCGGCAGCCACAAGTCCAAGGTGCCGAGCCTGGCCCGCCAGAAGGCGCAGCTGGATGCCCGTGTTGATCTGGCCCAGCGCATGAAGGTGCACGTCGAGAACCTCACCAAGGCCTACCTGGAGACCACCGGTTCCGGTGACGAGGAGACCGTCGATCAGGCCGTCACCTCCACCTCCAAGCAGATCACTGACCAGACCCTGGTTGGCGTGAAGACCCTGCGTACCCGTGTCAGCCCCAATGGCACCACCTATGTGATCGTGGGTCTGAACCCCGAGGATGTGGAGCGGGTGACCGAGACCGCCCTGCGCACCAGCATGAACAACGAGCGTGCCGCCTGGCAGCAGTTCCGCGCCCAGAAGGGCTACGACGAGCTGGCCAAGGAGATCGCCGCGTTCCGTCAGCAGCAGGGGCAGTAAGCAACGACCTCGGTCGTATGCCATGGGAGCCGGCCTAGTGCCGGCTCTTTCGTTTGAGCCCAGCGTAGCTGAAGGAGAGGGTCATGGTGCAGTGGAGAGCAGCGACGCTGGTCGCTTTGGTGCTGGGAGGGGGCGCAGCCTCCGCCGAGAGTGAGTTCGAGCGCTACAGGCGCGAGCAACAGAGCGCCTTTCAGGGCTACCTGGAGGAGCGTGATCGAGCCTTTAGCGACTTTCTCAAGACCCAGTGGGAAGAGATGCAGGTTTATCACGGTATGGTGCGGGATACCGCGCCCAAGCCGGTAAAGATTCCCCAGGCCCCCAAGCCTGCTCCACAGCCGGCCCCGGAGCTTACTCCGCAACCCCAGCCTACGCTGAAGCCACAACCTGAACCTGAGCCGGTGGTGGCACCCAAGCCGGAGCCCGTGGTCGCACCCAAGCCGCGGCCGCGGATGGTTGCCCCCGTGCCACCACCGCTGCCGGAACCGCCGTTGCCGGAACCGGGTGGTAAGCGGCTCAAGCTCACCTTCCTCGGTCACTCGCTGGAGTTGGCCTACGACCCGAAGCTGGCGCAGCGTTTCAGTGCCCGTCCCGCCGATGCAGCCATCGCTGATCACTGGGCTGCCCTGAGCGCGGCTGACTACAAGCCCGTGCTGGAGCAGCTACAGGGACTGCGTGAGCCCCTGGCACTGAATGACTGGGCCTACGTACAGCTGGTGCAGGCCTTCTCTGCCAAACTGCATCCGCGAAGCGACAGCAGCCGGGCCCTGCTCAACTGGTTCCTGCTGGCCAAGTCCGGTTATGCCGCGCGGGTCGGTTACCTGGAGTCGGGGCGTGTCTACCTGTTCCTGCCCAGCGAGCAGAAGCTCTATGACACCCCGTACCTGACCTTCGATGGCAAGCGTCACTATGTGATTCGGGCCAAGGGGGACAGTGGCTCCCTGGGGCGTGTCTACAGCTATAACGGCAAGTACCCGGGGGCCGAGAGGCGCCTGAACATGGCCCTGGTTCGGGCGCTGAAAACCCGAGACGACTATCGCAAGCGTGACCTGAGCTTCCGCTTCAAGGGCAAGGAGTATCGCGTTCATGCCCGTTACGACCGCAACAGCACCGACTTCCTCGACAGCTACCCGCAGATGGACCTGGAGTGGTATTTCCGTTCCAAGGTCGGTGGAGCCGGGGAGGGACTGCTGGAGCAGTTGCGGCCGCTGGTGGAGGGGCGTACCGAGCCGGAGGCGGTCAACCTGCTGCTGCGCTTCGTGCAGACTGCCTTCGACTACCGTACCGATGACGAGCAGTTCGGCTATGAGAACTACCTCTTTGCCGAGGAGACCCTGCGCTACCCCTAT
>JBFFRO010000095.1:0-6582 GCA_041572995.1 Thiohalomonadaceae bacterium | reverse complement strand
TGGCGCGGTGTGGGCTGGCCTGCTGCCACCGTGGGCCCTGCTGGGTCTGCTCGGTCTACCCTTCAGCCTGCTGGCGGCGCGTGACCTGCTGCGCTATGCGCTGGAGCCCGAGCGCCTGCTGCCGGCCATCCCCTTCACCATCCTGGCGATGCTATTGCATGGCCTAGGGCTGGCGCTGGGGTTGTTTATTGCCTGAATAAGTCCTTGGCGTTGTCGCTGTGCACTGAACTTACAGCGGCAGGTGGCGATCAATGAACTCGCGTACGAAGTGAGCGGGCTGGGCGCTGGTGAAACGATCCACCTCTTCGCCGTCGATAAACATCAGCACCGTGGGGAAGCCGCGCAGGCGGTAGTGGCCGCATAGCTTCATGTTCTCGTCGGCGTCGATCTTGGCCAGTAGCACCTGCCCCTCATACTCCGGGATCACCCGCTCCAGTACCGGCCCCAGGGCCAGGCAGGGGCTGCACCAGTCGGCCCAGAAGTCGACCAGCACCGGCTGCTGGCGTGAAGCCTCGATGACCCGCTGCTGAAACTCGTTTTCGTCGATGTCGAAGATATAGGGGGATGGGCTGCTCATGACCGATTTCACTGATTGCTTATACCGGGCGTCATTGTCGGTCCGCCGCTGGTGCAATTCAAGCCGCGCCGCTATGGTGGACGGATGTTGACCCTGCACCACGCCCACCCATGGGATGTGAGCCCCAAGGAGGCCGTCGCCATCCAACGGCGCCTGCGCCCGCTGCTGCGTATCGAGGATGATTGTGGCGAGGTGCGCCGGGTAGCTGGAGTGGATGTCGGCTTTGAGCAGCGTGGCACGCTCACCCGGGCGGCGGTGGTGGTGCTGGAGTACCCCTCGCTGCAGCCGCTGGAGAGCGCCCTGGTGCGTGAACCGACCCGCTTCCCCTATGTGCCGGGGCTTCTCTCCTTTCGCGAGTTGCCGGCCTTGTTAAGCGCTATCGAACAGCTCTCTGTCCTGCCTGATCTTATTCTCTGCGACGGCCAGGGGATCGCCCATCCGCGCCGTCTCGGTATCGCCGCCCACCTGGGACTGCTGCTGAATATCCCCACCATCGGCGTCGGCAAGACCCGCCTGATCGGTCAGCATGAGGAGCCAGGCACGGAGAAGGGGGCCTGGACACCACTGTGCGATGGGGAAGAGCTGATCGGCTCGGTGCTACGGACCCGAAGCGGGGTCAAACCGCTCTACATCTCCCCCGGTCATCGGGTCGGCTTCGAGGCCGCGCGGCAGTGGGTGCTCTCCTGTACCACTCGCTATCGTCTGCCCGAGACTACCCGTGCTGCCCACCGCCTGGCCTCCCACGGGATTAACCCCGTGGCACGCTGATGGCGTTTGTTTTTCTTCCCGCTGGGCCTATGATGGGCTGATAAACACAAGCAAAAGCGAACGTGGGGGTGTGCATGAATCTGGAAAAGGTGGTCTTCGGCTTTTTTATCGTTCTGGCCCTGACCCTGAATTTCGGTTTCTTTATCGGTGAGTTCGACAACCCGGACCATCACAACGTCTACGAGTTGTTCGCGGTCATTATCGTCAACCTCATCGCCACCGTGCTCAAGTTTGGCGATCGCACGCAGATGGGTGCGGTGCTGCTGGCCACCTCGCTGGTGGCCGACCTGCAGCTGATTATCGCCGCGGTGGTCTGGGGTGTGGCGGTGCACGTGACCATGACCGGACTGGACGCCTCGGTGATGGGCAGTATCGTCTCCCTCTCTGGTGGGGCGATGTTGGCCAATATCACCTCGGTGGTGCTGTTGATCATCGAAACGGTCAACCTGCGCCGCTGATTCGGGCGGAACGCGCATGGAAAAGATCGTCTTCCTCATCCTGCGGCGCATGCGCGCGCCGCTGCTGGTGATCATCGCCGCCTACACCATCTCAATCATCGGCATGGTGCTGATCCCCGGTGTCGATGAGCAGGGCAATCCGGTACGCATGGGCTTCTTCCATGCGATCTATTTCGTCAGCTACATGGCCACCACCATTGGTTTTGGCGAGATCCCCTATGCCTTTACCGATGCCCAGCGAATGTGGACGGTGGTCGCCATCCACCTGACGGTGATTGCCTGGCTCTATGCCATCGGTAAGATCCTCGCCCTCATCGGTGAGCCTGCCTTCCGCCAGGCGGTAGTGGAGAACGCCTTTACCCGCTCGGTGCGACGCATGCGTGAGCCCTTTTATGTGGTCTGCGGCTACGGCGACACCGGTAGCTTGCTGGTACGCGCACTCTCGCGTCGCGGTCTGCGCTCGGTGGTGGTGGACTGGAATCAGGACCGGGTCAATGAACTGGAACTGGAGGACCTGGGGGTGTACGTGCCGGGCCTCTGCGCCGATGCCGCCCGCTCGCTCACACTGAAGGAGGCGGGACTGCTGCACAGCCACTGTGTAGGGGTGGTGGCGCTGACCGACGATGACGCGGTTAACCTCAAGATCGCCATCACCACCAAGCTGCTGCGCCCGGGATTGCCGGTGGTGTGCCGTGCCGAGACCCATGATGCGGTGGCCAATATGGACTCCTTCGGCACCGACCACATCATTAACCCCTTCGACACCTTTGCCGAGCGCCTGGCCCTGGCCCTGAACGCCCCCGGTGCCTACCTGCTGCACGAGTGGCTGACCGGGGTGCCGGGTACGCCGCTGAGCACGCCGCTCTACCCGCCCCACGGCACCTGGGTGCTATGCGGTTATGGCCGTTTTGGCAAGGCGGTGAAGGCGCGACTGGATGCGGAGGGGGTGGAAACCCGCATTATCGAACTGGACCCGGTGGGAACCGGCTGCGAGGGGGAGTTCATCACCGGGCGAGGTACCGAGGCGGCCACCCTGCTGGAGGCGGGTATCGAGAAGGCCGCCGGGGTGGTGGGTGGCACCGATGACGATTCCAACAACCTCTCCATCATGATCACCGCCCGCGATCTCAAGAAGGACCTGTTTACCGTGGCCCGCCAGAACCGCCACGACAATGATGAGATCTTCCAGGCCGCCCACCTGGACCTGGTGATGCAGCGCTCGGAGATCATCGCCCGTGACTTGCTGGCCTTGCTGACCACCCCCCTGCTCAACGGTTTTCTGCACCGGGTGCGCGGCCTGGGCAACGAGTGGTCCAATCAGCTGGTCAGCCGCATCAGCGCGGTGACCGGTGAACTGGTGCCGGAGATCTGGTCCTACCGCATCGATATGCAGGATGCCCCGGCGGTCTACAGCGTGCTTCAGGCCGGGGAGACGGTCGAGCAGGGGATGTTGCAGCACGATGCCCGTAATCGCGAGGAGCGCCTGCCGTGCCTGGCCCTGGCGCTGAAGCGTGATGGTGACTGGCGTCTGCTGCCGGAGGATGAGACGCCGCTGGTGATGGGCGACGAGTTGCTCTTCTGTGGTGCCCAGCGGGTTGCCGAGCGGATGAGTTGGGCACTGCAGAACAACAACGCCCTGCACTATATCCGCAGTGGCGAGGAGCGCCCCAGTGGTGTGGTCTGGCGTTGGCTGGCAGCCAGGCGGGCGCGGGCATGAGCGAGCGCGAAGAGGAGTTGCACCTGCTCAAGCCGCTGGCGGTGGAGAGCCGCGGCGAGAACGCCTCGGCACTGCTGCATCAGTTGCCGGAGTTGCTGCGTGAGCTGCTCAGCAGCGATCAGCCCAGCATGCTCGACCTGCGCGCCATCCCCCTCTCCAGCTGGGATCACGAGCGTCTGCACGAGGTGCTGGGCGAGGGTGGGGTGAGCGCGGCGGTGGCCTCCGAGGAGGGGGTGACTATCGAGGTGATGCAGAGCGCTATCCCCGGTATCTGGTGGTTGGACCACCTGGATGAGGAGGGCAACCTCATCGGCCAGTACATCGAGGTTAGCTACTGTCCCGAGGCACTGATCACCGCGGTAGAGGATGTCGCTGACGGTCTGGGACTGTTGCGCGCGCGCCTGCTGACCGGCGACTACCTGAATCGCTGAGCCGATGACGGCCGACAGGGGGCGCTAAAGGGGTTGAAAACAGTAATAAATTAGTTCTGGTAATCGTCACAATTACCGGTCTATACTGCTTCTTACTGCAGTAATGGATGATGTTCACAGGGCAGTTCCCGAACGAATCAGCCGTAAACACCCTCTCCTTCTGTAGCACAATCAACATAGAGTACTGAGGAAATAGAGTATGGCTACCGGAACGGTTAAATGGTTTAACGAGTCCAAGGGCTTCGGCTTCATCGCTCCTTCTGACGGCGGCGACGACGTGTTCGTTCACTTCTCGGCAATTCAGGGTAACGGCTTCCGTACCCTGGCTGAGGGTCAGGCAGTGACCTTCGAAGTGACTGAAGGCCCCAAGGGTCTGCAGGCGAGCAACGTCGTCCCCGGTTAAACCCCGGTGACTACGGCAAAAGGGAACCCCGCTTCGGCGGGGTTTCTTTTTGCCTGCGTTTACCGTTGCGCCGCCGACCAGCCCCCCGTAAGCTTGGTGCAAGGATAAGGCTGGGGGCGCAATGTCCGAACACTATTTCCTGCAGGACGCGGCGATGGCGCAGCTCTTCGAGCGGTTGCGTGGTGACGGCTATCGCCTGCTGGGGCCGCGCCTCAGCGGCGAGGTGATCGCCTATCACCCCATCGACTCCCCCGAACAGTTGCCTCGGGGCGTGCGCGATGAGCAGGGCCCCGGCCGCTATCGCCTGCACCAGACTGACTCCCCACGCCGCTTTGCATGGGCCTGTGCACCGCAGGCACTCAAGCCGCTGAGCTTTGCCGCCGAGGAACCGCTGTGGCGGATGAGTCGCGACGGTGGCCTTAGCTTCGCGCCGCTGCTGCCCGAGACCACTCCCACGGCGGTCATTGGGGTACGTGCCTGTGACCTGGCGGCGCTGGTGTTGCAACAGGCCCACTTTGAGGGCGACGCCCATTTCCAGTCCCGGCGTGATGCGTTGTTTATCGTCGCCGTCGACTGTTCCCATCCCGCAGATACCTGTTTCTGTGCCAGCACCGGCGACGGGCCCGGCGCACGTGCCGGCTACGACCTGGCGATGAGCGAGCTGGAAGAGGGCTTCGTGCTGCGTGCAGGCAGCGCCGCGGGCGAGGCGCTGCTCAATGGCTGGTCCCTGCCGCTGGCGGAGCCGGTGCAGAGGGAGGCCGCCGCCGAGCAGTTGCGTCTTGCCGCCGAGGCGCAGGCGCGAAACCTGCCCGCAGATCTGGCCGGGCGTGACTACCAGCTGCCGGATGCCGCCGTTGCCGAGCGTTGCCTTGCCTGCGGCAACTGCACCGCCCTCTGTCCCAGCTGCTTCTGCCATCGCGAGGAGGATGAGCCAGCGCTGGCTGGTGGCGAGAGCCTGCACCTGCGACGCTGGGACTCCTGTTTTACCCCCGGCCACTCGGAGCTGCACGGCATCCCGGTACACAGTGGCACCGCTGAGCGCTACCGCCAGTGGTTCAGCCACAAGCTGATCGGCTGGCATGAGCAGTACGGCCGCTCCGGCTGTGTCGGCTGCGGCCGCTGCATCAGCGGCTGCCCGGTGGGCATCGATATCACCGCCGAGGCACGCAAGCTCTTGGAGGAGCGCGATGGATAGTCCACGCCTGCCGCAGAGCGTCGAGGTGGTCGAGCGCATCGAGGAGAGCTCGGGCATCTTCACTCTGCGCCTGCGCCTTTGCGACCCGGCACAGCACGCGGCCTACAGCTTCTCCCCGGGGCAGTTCAACATGCTCTACCTGCCCGAGGTCGGCGAGGTGCCCATCTCTATCGTCTCTGACCCGATGGATGAGCACATGATGGACCACACCATTCGCGCGGTCGGCCGGGTGACGAACGGCCTGAAGGCAGTGAAAGCGGGCGATCGCCTCGGCCTGCGCGGTCCCTATGGGCGCGGCTGGCCGCTGCTGGAGGCCGAGGGGCGGGAGGTGGCCGTTATCACCGGTGGCCTGGGCTGTGCGCCGGTGGTGGCCGCCATCAACTACATTCTGCGCCGGCGTGAGCACTATGGCCGCCTGGTGATCATGCAGGGGGTGCGTCACAGCGATGACCTCATCTGGCGCGAGCGCTACAACGCCTGGGCGAGGCTGGATAACGTCGATGTCTACCTGGCCGCCAGCCAGCCATCGGCCGACTGGCCGTGGCACACGGGGCGCATCCCCGAGCTCTTTGATAGTGCCGGGCTGGATGCCGAGAGCAGCATGGCCGTGATGTGTGGTCCCGAGGGGATGATGAAGGCCTCGGCCGAGGCCCTGATCGCACGTGGTCACGCGCCGGACTCCCTCTACGTCAGCCTGGAGCGCAACATGCAGTGCGGTGTGGGCCGCTGCGGTCACTGCCAGCTGGGGCCCAAGTTCATCTGCAAGCAGGGGCCGGTGTTCGCCTGGCCCGAGGTCGCTGGGCTGCTGGCGCAGAAGGGGTTGTGAGATGAAGCCGCGGATCGCCATCCACAAATTCTCCTCCTGCGACGGCTGCCAGCTCTCGCTGATCAACCTGGGTGAGGATCTGCTGACGCTGGCCTCGAGGGTGGAGATCGTCCAGTTTGCCGAGGCCGGCTACCTGGCTGCTGAGGGAGAGGCCGCGGAGGTGGATATCGCCCTGGTCGAGGGCAGCATCTCCACCCCCCACGAGCG
>JBFFRO010000094.1:0-6596 GCA_041572995.1 Thiohalomonadaceae bacterium | reverse complement strand
GAGGCAATATAGCTGACATACTCCCCCGCATCGGTACCGATGTCGGCGATGACGACAGGAATATTTGCTGCACCGGCCAGCTTGAGGACAGTTGCCGCCGCCGATGAGGTGGTGGGAGAGAGGATGATGCCATCAACACCGGACTTGATGGCCGCCACGGACAGTTCCAGTTCACGCTGAGCGCTGTTCTCGGCGCTGTGTGCAACCACCTGATAGCCGAGGCTGGTAGCCTGTTCCTCAATTCCGCGCCGCATGATGTCCCAGAACGGGATGCGGATATCGGAAACCAGATAGGCAAGGCGCTTCTCACCCGCCTCGGCCTGCCCGAAGAGCAGGAGGAGGGGAAAGAGCAGGCTGACTGCGAGGCGCAGGGGGGTCATGACGGGCCACCATCGGTACAAACACAGGGACTGTGGGTGCATATCGACAAACTGAATGACTGCGTGCCAGCTGTCAATGCATCAAATGAGAATACCCTTACTCAATAAATAGTCCTAGTCCTACACCGCGTGGCAGCGTCAGGTGATAGTTTATTGCCATGGAGTTGAGAGGTATCAGGGAGTGTTCGAAGGGATACGAACCGGCAAGGAAGCTCTCCAAACACAGCAAAACGCCGCCCAGTGGGCGGCGTTTTCGTTTCACGCTAGGGAAAAAGCCTCGACCTGATCAGGGCTCGTAGACGGCCACCCGGTTACGCCCCAGGGCCTTGGCACGGTAAACCGCCTTGTCGGCCTTGTCGAAGAGGGTGTGCGCGTTATCCCCCTTACCGAGGGTGGCGACTCCGATGCTGGCGGTCACCCCCACCGCACCCTCGTCACAGGAGCAAGGCGTCTGTTCAAGCGCGGCGCGAATCCGCTCAGCCACCTGCTGGGAACCCTGCAACCCGGTACTGTTGAGCAGTACCACAAACTCCTCACCACCGAAGCGGAACAGTTGGTCTGAGGCACGCAGTACATCGTGCATGCGCTCAACTGTCTCACGTAACACACAGTCACCGGCGCCATGACCGTGGGTGTCGTTGATGCGCTTGAAGTAGTCGAGATCGATTACCAGCATGCCAAGCTCACGGTCATGACGGTGGGCCAGTTCCACCTCACGCTCTGCGGCCTCCTCAAAGGCGGCGCGGTTGGAAGCACCGGTCAGGGGGTCGCGATAGGCTGCGTTCAGGGCACTGAGATAGCGCAGGGCATTGCGTAGTGGATAGACCAGAGCACAGAGGAGGTACTCCAGTCGAGCCAGTTCACTCTCGCCGAAGGGGCGCTTGCGGCTGAAGCTGACGTCGCCCAACTCTTCATGCTGGATGGTGAGGCTGTAGCTGCTGCGATGCCGTGCCGCTACGCCATGCTGGATCGTCATGCCGCCGCCGTGGCCACGGAAGTGGAGGCCATCCAGCTCAACGTGGTTCTTTGCCTCGCTGAAAAAGATGGCCAGGATCTCATTCAGCTCTAGGCTGGTCTGCAGACTGGCGGTCAGCGGCAGGGTATCGGGCGGGGTCTGCGGGCGGGCCAGGCTATGCACGCTGGCGCGGTTGCTACGACCGGCGCTGAACTGGGTGATCTTCGGCTGCTGTAAAGGCATGGTTAAATCCTCGCGATGTCTGAATCTTAATATGCGAGAACCATGCCATATATAATAATCTAATATTTACAATAAGTTGCATTAAATTCAGGCTGGGCTAGTCATTATTTTGTCGCCAAAAACGGCAAAAGCGGCAACCAGTTGCCGCTTTTGCGTGACGAAAAACCGGCAGCTGCCGGCGGGGATCAGGACTGGGCGTCGATCTGCTGCCCGTTCACACCCTTGGAGTCGGGGCCCATCAGGAAGAGGTAGGCACTCATGATCTCATCGGGGCGCGGAAGGGTGTTGGGGTCCTCACCGGGGAAGGCGCGTGCGCGCATGGCCGTGCGGGTTCCGCCGGGGTTAAGGCTGTTCATGCGGATGGCGGTGTTCACCTCCAGCTCATCGGCCCAGATCTGCATCATGTTTTCGTTGGCCGCCTTGGAGATGGCGTAGGCCCCCCAGTAGGCACGCCCCTTACGGCCCACCGACGAGCTGGTGAAGATCACCGAGGCATCCTCGGAGGCCTTGAGCAGGTCGAGACAGGCACGGGTCATCAGGAAGGGGGCATTGAGGTTGATCTGCATCACCTTGGACCACTGCTCGATATCGTACTGGCCCAGCGGGGTGAGGGTGCCAAGGATGGAGGCGTTGTGGAGAATACCGTCAAGACGACCGAACTCCCGCTGCAGCACCTCGGCCATATCGGTGTAATCCTTGGGCGAGGCTCCCTCCAGGTTCATCGGGTAGATGGCTGGCTCCGGGCCACCCGCCTCGACGATGGCGTCATACACCGCCTCCAGCTTGCGCGTGGTGCGCCCCAGTAGCACCACGGTGGCGCCGTGGGCGGCGTATGCCTTGGCCGCGGCCTCGCCGATGCCCGAACCGGCACCGGTGACGAGGATAGTCCTGCCCTTGAGCAGGTCGGCCGGGGCCTGGTACTGGGAGGGGTTTGGGCTACTTTGGCTGGACATGAAAACCTCAGGCTTGTTGGGCAAGGCGGGCGCATTGTACCCCGGATTGTACCGCCGCTTCGAGGGTCGAAGGGTAGCCTCTCTGAGTGTAGTCACCCGCCAGCCAGAGCCCCCCGATCGCGGAGGTGTGGCCAGGACGATTCGATTCGATATCGACCCCGCAGTGGAAGGTGGCCCGGCGCTCGCGGATCACTCGGCTGGAGAGGGGTTCGCCCAGCCCATGGAGCTGGCGCAGTTCATCCACGCAGCGGGCGGTGAGGGTGTCGTTGTCCAGCTGCATGTGCTCACCGCTGCCGCTGATGACCACAGCCATCAAACCCGGCTGGCCGACCTCCCGCCGGTCGAAGAGCCACTGTACGAGCCCGCCGACGGCGCCGCGCATGGGCGGCTGCAGGCGAACCGACTCGTCGTACTGCAGGTAGAGCGTGACCACCGGCTCCTCTTCCATAGCGCCCAGTTGCTGGCTCAGGGGGGCCAGCGCGGCAACCCCATCCAGCAGGCGTGCCGCAGAGTAATGGGGCAGCGCAAGGATTACCTGTTGTGACTCCAGCAGGTGCTCGCCCGCCGCATCGCGCACCCGCACGCCATGCACCTTGCCATCCTCGCATATCAGGGCGACGGCTCGGCTGCCGGTTTCGACGCGCCCACCGTGAGCCTCGATGGCTGCGGCGAGGGGACGGGCAAATAGCTCTCCCAGCGGCTGGCGCGGGATCAGCAGGTCGGAGTCGGAACGGCGACGGGCGAAGCTCTCTCTGAGCACATGCAGGAAGACCGAGGCCGAGGCCGAGGCGGCCGGGGTATTGAGAGCCGCCAGGCAGAGCGGCTCCCACAGGGTTTGGATCAGTCGCGGCGGCTGGCGATGGCGCTGCAGCAGCTCGCTGACGCTGCAATCCTCGCTCAGCCTGAAGCCGGAGAGGCTCAGCGCCAGGCTCATGCGCAGGGCGGCCATGCGCTCAGCCACAGAAAGCCCTCGTGCCGTTAACAGGCCCGCGGCCAGGTGCAGCGGTGCAGGCAGACGGGGGGCTTTGAGCGTGGTTTCTGCGCTGCCATCAAGTGAGACCAGGCTGAGAATCAGTGGCAGGCGGAGCAGGGCGTCGTCCTCATCGACACCGACCTCGTGCAGCAGGCGCAGGGTCTCGCGATAGGCTCCGATCAGCAGGTGCTGACCGTTATCCACCTCCATACCATTAAAGGGTGCGTTGCGGGCACGGCCACCCAGCTGCCGAGCCGACTCGAGCACGCGCACCGGGCGTCCGGCCCTAGCCAGCTCATAGGCGGCAGCGAGGCCGGACCAGCCACCGCCGATCACCAGCACCTCGTCGCTCATGCGCGCTTAAGTGCTTTATGCCGACGGCGCTCGCGGCGCACGCTGCTCCAGGCCAGCCAGAGCTTGAAGGGCAGCGAGAGCTTTACGCGCTCACGCAACACCGGGTAGTCACGCTTAATGATGCGCCCCAGCAACGCGTGATAGATATCGGCCATCACCACCCCGCTCAGCTGGTGGTAACGATCCTCCTCGGGCAACAGCTCGAAGGCGCGCCGGTAGTGCTGCTCAGCACGCTCGGCCTGGAAGGCGAGCAGGGTACGAATGGCGGAGTCACTGCTCCCAGTCTCAATGGCCGCCTGGAGGCCTGCCTCATCGACGCCGTAGCGCTGCAACTCATCCAGAGGCAGGTAGAGGCGCCCGCGTAACAGGTCTTCACGGATATCGCGCAGGATGTTGGTCAGCTGCAGGGCCAGGCCGAGCTCCTCGGCATAGGCCAGTGTGCGGGGGTTTTCATAACCGAAGATAGCTGCCGCGAGCAGGCCGACCACGCCCGCGGCGCGGTGGCAATAGATACGCAACTCATCGAAGTCCTGATAGCGGCGCCCCGGTTCCAGGTCCATAGCCATACCATCGATAATGGCCTGGAAGTGCTCCTCCTTAAGGTCAAACTCACCCACCCAGGGCTTGAGGGCACGCGTCACCGGGTGCTGGGGGCTACCGCCGTGGTAGAGGGCCGCCACCTCGCCGCGCCACCACTCGAGCTTGGCCGCAGCAACACCCACATCACGGCATTCATCGACCACATCGTCCACCTCGCGGCAGAAGGCATAGAGGGCGATAATCGCACGGCGGCGCGTGGGCTCCAGAAACCGGAAGCTATGGTAAAAACTGGAGCCGCTGGCGGCGGCGCGCTGCTGACAGTACTCTTCAGGGCTCATTCATCTTCCTGGAGTGGAATACGCTACAGGGGCGACCGGGATTGGGGTATTATACGCGGCTTTACGCCTGCGAGTCGGCGTCGATAACAAGTACACACAAAATTAACCTGGTGGAGTAGATGAGCAAGAGCAGCGATGTGGTCTGGCACCATGCGACCGTCACCCGTAAGAGGCGCGAGGAACTTCAGGGACACAAGAGCCTGATCCTCTGGTTCACTGGTCTCTCCGGAGCAGGCAAGTCCACGGTCGCCCACGCTACCGAGGAACGCCTGCATCAGATGGGCTGCCACACCTATGTTTTCGATGGTGACAATGTACGCCATGGCCTGTGTGGTGACCTTGGCTTCTCCATCGAGGACCGTACCGAGAATATTCGCCGCGTCGGCGAGATGTCCAAGCTCTTCGTCGACGCCGGAACCATTGCCCTGACCGCCTTCATCTCCCCCCTGCGCAGCGACCGCCGCCGGGTGCGTGATCTGGTCGAGGAGGGCGACTTCGTCGAGATCTACTGCCGCTGCAGCCTGGAGGTGTGTGAGGAGCGCGACGTCAAGGGGCTATACAAGAAGGCCCGTGCCGGCGAGATCCCCAACTTTACCGGTATCTCCTCGCCCTACGAGGAACCGGAAAATCCAGAGCTGGTGCTGGACACCGATCAACACACCATCGACGAGTGCGTGGAGCAGGTGATCACCCTGCTTAACGAGCGCGGCGCATTGCAGCGCCAGGCCTGAGCGCCCGCCACAGCAGGCGCAGATAGTCCAGGCGACGCAGGCGGGGGCGGCTGAAACAGCTCCCCCGTTTTGTCCCCAACCGCTCCAGCACCATCAGTCCGCCCTCGATGATAAGGCGGATCTCCAGGCCGAAGCGCCCACTTAGACGCCCCCCCAGCTCCGCCCCCTCACGCATCATGTCCTCCGCACGCCGGAGCTGAAACGCCAGCAGCGCCTGCATCGCCTCATCACAACGCCCCTCGCGCAGGCGGGCCTCGCTGACACCGAATCGTTCCATCTCATCCTGCGGCAGGTAGATGCGGTCGTTCTCGTGAATGTCCTGCTGCAGATCCTGATAGAAGTTGATCAACTGCAGGGCGGAGCAGATCTGGTCGGAAAGCTGCAGATTCTCCTCCGAACCCTCGCCAACCAGATATAGCATCAGCCGCCCGACCGGGTCGGCCGAGCGCCGGCAATAATCCCGCAGTTCATCAAAGTCGTTGTAGCGACGCTTCTCTACATCCTGGGCGAAGGCCGAAAGCAGGTCGAAGAAGGGTTGCAGCGGCAGCCGATGACACTCGATGACATCGCCCAGGGCATGGAACAGGGGCGAGGAGGGGGCCTCGCCGCGTTCGATTCGGCGCAGCCCCTCGCGGTAGTTTTCCAGCTCCGCCAGCCGCTGTTCAGCAGGCGCATCACCCTCATCGGCGATATCGTCGGCACGGCGTGCAAAGGCGTAGATTACCGCCACCGCCGGGCGGACGCGCCGTGGTAGCAGGTGGGATGCCACCGGGAAGTTTTCGTAGTGGGAGGCGGCCAGCGCGCTACAGGCGGCATAGGCCTCGCGAAGGGCGTCGGCGTTACTCATCGGAGGCGAGCGGACGCACCATTTTCTCTACCTGGTTGCCGTCCTCCAGCTCCTTCTTCGCACGTATGCCCAGCTCATTGAACTTACGCGCCCCGGGCAGCACCCGGGAGTCGAAGGAGCCAACCGCCTTGTTGTAGTGATCCACGCTGCTGCTGAGGCTCTTGCCCAGCTTGCCCAGGTAGTCACCAAAGGTGCTCAGGCGGCCATAGAGCTCCTCACCCAGGGAGCGGATCTGCTCGGCGTTCTCGGCCAGCGACTCCTGGCGCCAGCCGTAGGCAACCG
>JBFFRO010000093.1:0-6680 GCA_041572995.1 Thiohalomonadaceae bacterium | reverse complement strand
TTGTTAATCACCGGAATGCTCGGGGTGTTCACCTCGATATCGGCCAGTTTCAGCGCCAGCTGCTCCGCTGCCGGCTGCATCAGCGCGCAGTGGGAGGGCACGCTCACCGGCAGCAACAGGGCGCGCTTGGCCCCCGCCTCCTTGGCCACCTCGACCGCGCGGTTGACCGCCTCGGCCTGACCGGCAACCACCACCTGGCCGGGGGAGTTGTAGTTCACCGGCGAGAGCACCTGGCCCTCGGCCGCCTTGGCACAGACATCGGCCACCTGCTCATCCTCGAGACCGAGGATGGCGGCCATGGCACCGGTGCCGGCGGGCACCGCCTCCTGCATCAGACGCCCACGCTCGGCCACCAGGGCGACGGCGTCCTTGAAGGCCAGCGCCCCGGCGCACACCAGAGCGGTATACTCACCCAGGCTATGACCGGCCATCATCGCCGGCTGGGCACCGCCCTTCTCCTGCCACACGCGCCACACGGCGACGCCGGCGCTGAGCATAGCGGGCTGCGTAATGTGGGTCTGGTTCAGCTCCTCGGCCGGGCCCTCCTGCACCAGCTTCCAGAGGTCGTAACCGAGCACCTCGGAGGCCTCGGCAAAGGTGGCCTCGACCTGCGGATAGCTGGCGGCCAGATCGGCAAGCATGCCGACGGACTGGGAACCCTGACCGGGAAAGACAAAGGCGAGAGACATACTACCCCCTCAAAAGTGGTTCAATCGTTATTGTGAATTGGGTCTAGCCTAGAACTTCACCAGGGCCGAGCCCCAGGTAAAGCCGCCGCCGAAGGCCTCCAGCAGCAGCGTCTCGCCGCGCTTGATACGGCCATCGCGTACCGCGGTATCGAGCGCCAGCGGCACCGAGGCACCGGAGGTGTTGCCCTGCTCACCGACGGTCAGCACCACGTGCTGCATATCCATCTTCAGCTTCTTGGCGGTAGCGGCAATGATGCGGGTATTGGCCTGGTGCGGAACCAGCCAGTCGATATCGCCCTTCTCCAGACCATTGGCCTCCAGGGTCTCGTCGACGATGGCCCCCAGAGTGTTAACCGCCACCTTGAATACCTCGTTGCCCTTCATCTCCACGAAGGCGTGGTGCTCGCACACCTCCTTGGAGTTATTGGAGACCCCGGCCTGGACTTCCAGCAAACTCTTGTACTGGCCGTCGGCATGCAGGTGGGTGGAGAGGATGCCCGGCTCCTCGGAGGGCTGCAGCACCACCGCGCCGGCACCGTCGCCAAAGAGTACGCAGGTGGCGCGGTCGGACCAGTCGACAATGCGCGACATGGTTTCGGCGCCGATCACCAGGGCGTTCTTGTGGCTGCCACTCTTGATGAACTTGTCGGCCACGCCCAGGGCGTAGACGAAACCGGTGCAGACCGCCTGTACATCAAAAGCGGTAGCGCCGTGGTTGCCCAGACGCCCCTGCAGCAGGCAGGCGGTGCTGGGGAAGACCTGGTCCGGGGTGGTGGTGGCGACGATGATGAGGTCCAGCTCTTCGGCGGTTACGCCGGCGGCCTCCATCGCATGCCGGGCGGCACGCTCGGCCAGGTCTACCGTGTTCTCGCCCTCGGCAGCGATGTGACGCTGCTTGATACCGGTACGGGTGATGATCCACTCATCCGTGGTGTCGACCATCTTCTCCAGGTCGGCATTGGTGAGGACCTTTTCCGGCAGATAGGAGCCGGTACCGCTGATTCGTGAATAGATCAAACCGCTTGCCTTTCCTGCAATACCTGGCCGAGTCGCTCGGCAATCAATTCCGGCACGTTGGTTGCCACCTCCTTCACCGCCACGTCGATGGCATTGGCGAAGGCGAAGGCCCCGGCACCGCCGTGGCTCTTGATGACGATGCCGCGCAGACCGACCAGGCTGGCGCCGTTGTAGACGTCGGGGTCGATACGACGACGGAAGGCGTTGAGCACAGGCATCGCCACCAGCGCCGCCATCTTGGTAAGGATACTACGTTTGAACTCGGCCTTGATGAAGTGGCTGACCATCTTCGCCAGACCCTCACTGGTCTTCAGCGCAACGTTGCCGATAAAGCCATCGGCGACGATGACATCAGTGCCACCCTTATAGATATCGTCACCCTCGACGTAGCCGATGTAGTTGAGGTCGGCGGTAGCCAGCAGCTTGGCCGCCTGCTTCACCTGGTCGTTACCCTTGATCTCCTCCTCACCGATGTTGAGCAGGCCGACAGTAGGCTCGGCGATGCCGTCCACCGCGCTGACCAGCACCGAGCCCATCACCGCGAACTGGTAGAGGTGCTCGGCCGAGGAGTCCACATTGGCACCCAGGTCCAGCATGTGGGTGTGCCCCTTGATGGTGGGCAAGGCGGAGATGATCGCCGGGCGGTCAATACCAGGCAGGGTCTTGAGGACGAAGCGGGCGGTGGCCATCAGCGCGCCGGTGTTACCGGAACTGACGCAGGCCTGGGCGCCCCCCTCCTTCACCAGGTTGATGGCCACGCGCATGGAGGAGTCCTTCTTGCCGCGCAGCGCGGAGGAAGGGGCCTCATCCATCGCCACCACCTGGGAGGCGTGATGCAGCTCGATGCGGCTCTGGTCGCCGCCGTGGCGGCCCAGCTCATCGCGCAACACCGCCTCGTCGCCGACCAGGATCAGCTTCAGGCGCGGGTGGCGGGTCAGCGCCTCGATGGCCGCCGGGACCACCACGGAGGGACCGTGGTCACCGCCCATGGCGTCCAGGGAAATCGTCAGGGATTCGTTGCTCATAATGCTCCACATACGACAACGCCGCCCCGGGAAGTACCCGGGCCGGCGCTATCGAGAACAAGACTTTGGGGCAAGCCTTAGCCCTTGTCGGTCACCTTACGGCCACGGTAGTAGCCATCGGGGCTGACGTGGTGGCGCAGGTGAGTCTCACCGGTGGTGGGCTCGATGGAGAGCGCATTGGACTTGAGCGCGTCGTGAGAGCGGCGCATGCCGCGCTTGGACGGAGACTTTTTGTTCTGCTGTACAGCCATGGTGGTATTCCTCGTTCAGGCGTTGCCACGGGTTTTCAGTTTGGCCAGCTCGGCGAAGGGATTGTTCCCCGCCCCGGGCTCACCGGATTCGGTTTCGTCACTCCCCTGCTCCACCTTCACCATGCAATCTTCTTCATGGCGCGGCACGATGGGCAGGGCGAGCAGCAGTTCATCTTCAACGATGTCCTGCAGGAAGAGCGGCTGGTCGCCGACCATCAGCGGGTCGTAGTGACTGGGCAGGGCCTCGGCCTCGGTGGGATTACCCACGATAGCCAGGGACAGCTCCAGCTCCACGTGATGGGCCATGGGCTCCATACAGCGCTGACAGAGCAGGCTCAGTTCACCACTGACCGTACCACGCATATAGCGAAAACCCTCTTCGTCGATGCCGAAGTGCAGTCGAACCTGCACCTCGCCCGCATCGTCGTAGAGCGCTTCACCAAGGCGTGCCATCTTCGCTAGCGCCAGGGGCCCAGCCAGTTCTCGGCGGGTCTCGGCGTAGCGGATGGGGTCAATTTGAACCGGTAGACGCTCATCCAACATAAGCCCGCAATAATATCGTCTTTCGCCAGCCCCTGTCAAAGAAAAAACCTAAGCAAATCGGGAGCTTTAGCCCCCGTTAAGCGCTTGCGGCCGCCCCCTCCCGGCACGTAGGCTGGAAGCATGAGTGAAAATGGCGATAAAACACTGCAGATCACCGAAACCGCGCTGCGTGATGGTCAGCAGTCGCTGCTCGCCTCGCGCCTGCGCCAGGAGGAACTTCTTGAGGCCTGTCCGGCCCTGGAGCGGGTCGGCTACTGGGCGCTGGAGGTATGGGGCGGGGCCTCCTACGACGCCTGCCTGCGCTTCCTGCGGGAGGATCCCTGGGAGCGGCTGCGTGCCCTGCGCCGGGCCCTGCCCCACTCACAGCTATCTATGCTGCTGCGCGGCCAGTCGCTGGTAGGCTACCGCCACTATGCCGACGATGTGGTGCGGGCCTTCGTCCGGCGCGCCGCAGACAACGGCATCGACCTGTTCCGCTGCTTCGACGCCCTCAACGATACCCGCAACCTGGCCACCGCCATCGAGGCCGTGCGCCGGGCCGGACGACATGCCCAGGGGGCGCTCTGCTACACCACCGGTCCCGGCTACGAGCATAACTACTATATTGAACGGGGCCGCGAACTGGCCGAGCTGGGCTGCCACTCGCTGGCGATTAAGGACATGGCGGGACTGCTCACCCCCTACCGCGCGGCCGAGTTGGTGAGCGCCCTGCAGGCCAACACCGGCCTGGCGGTACACCTGCACAGCCACACCACCACCGGGCTGGCGGCGATGAACCATATCAAGGCGGTCGAGGCCGGCTGTCGCCACCTGGATACCGCCCTCTCGCCGCTGGCCGGCGGCAACAGCCACCCTGCCAGCGAGAGCATCGTCGCCGCCTTCGCCGACACCCTCTACGCCACCGGCCTGGATCTGGCGGCCATGGCCGAGGCGGCCGACATCCTGCGCCGGGCCCGGGCCCGCCACGCCGACATGGAGAGCCCGCTGCGCGGCATCGATGCCCGGGTGCTGCACAGCCAGGTGCCAGGCGGGATGATCGCCAGCCTCGCCCAGCAGCTGCGCGAGAACGACGCCCTGGAGCGCCTCGACGAGGTGATGAGCGAGATCCCGCGGGTACGTGCCGAGCTCGGCCACCCGCCGCTGGTCACCCCTAGTGCCCAGCTGGTCGCCACCCAGGCGGTGCTCAACGTCCTCACCGGCACGCGCTATGCGACTCTCACCGATGAGGTACGCCGCTACCTGCGGGGCCACTACGGCCGCCCCCCCTCCCCGCCCGACGAGACGCTACTGGCCCTCGCTTTGCTGGAGGGCGAGGCGATCAGCGAGCGCCCCGCCGACCTCATCGGCCCCGAACTGAACGGTGACGACAGCGAGGCCCACCTCAGCGCAGTGCTGCTGCCCGAGGCCTGGGCCCGCTTCGAGCGTGGTGCGACAGCCGAAGCCGATGAAGTGGCAAAGCCCCTGGAAAAGGCGCCTCAAGCCAACGATAGCCCGGGGGTGGTCAGCGCCCCCCTCAGCGGCCATGTGGTGGCGCTGCAGGTGCAGGAGGGAGATCGGGTCTGTCCAGGCACCCCGCTGTTGCTGCTGGAGGCAATGAAGATGCAGAGCCACATCCCCGCCACCACAGCGGGTATAATCGGGTGCATTCACACCGTCGCTGGCGCCCACGTGCAACGCGGCGATGCCCTGATCACCATCAAGCCATTTGAAGATTGACCATGCCCCAGCTCGTCCTCGCCTCCACCTCCCCCTTCCGTCGACAGCTCCTCGAAAAGCTTGGCCTGTCCTTCGATACCGCACGGCCCGAGACCGACGAAAGCGCCCTGGAGAGTGAGAGCCCCGAGGCCCTGGTCAAACGCCTGGCCGAGGCCAAGGCCCGCGCGGTTGCCGACCAGTTCCCCGGGGCGCTGATCATCGGCTCCGACCAGGTGGCGGTGAACGAGGGTCAAATCCTCGGCAAGCCCCACACCCACGAGGTGGCCATGGCGCAACTCCGCGAGGCCTCCGGCAAGCACGTGCGCTTTCTCACCGGGCTCTGCCTGCTCAACGGCGCCACCGGAGAGGCCCAGGTGGAGGTGGTGCCCTTCGACGTGGTATTTCGGGAGCTCAGCGACGAGCAGATCGACAACTACCTCAAGGCCGAACAGCCCTACAACTGTGCCGGCAGCTTTAAATCCGAAGCGCTGGGGATCGCCCTGTTCGAGCGACTGGAGGGTGAGGACCCGAATACGCTGATCGGGCTGCCGTTGATTCGGCTGGTGAGGATGCTGGAAAAGGAAGGGGTGAGGGTGATATAGGGCGGCCCGTGGCCGCCGCGAGGTTAAATCACATCAAGGACGAGAAAATGAACGAATGCCCGGAGTGCAGAAAACCCTTTACATCGTTAATTGAACCGAAGCCTTGTCCTTGGTGGAAACTTTGCGAAAAGCGGACCTACTGCCCGCACTGCAAAGTGAGACTGGCCGTTGATAACCATCAACGCACCCCTGCCTACTGGCTATTTTTCATATTCGCAATTCTTTTCTCTGTTCTTCACCTACCGCTAGGGCACATGTTTATATCCCTGCCGGTGATGTTCATCACCGGTCTTGTCGGAGTATCCATTCCCATGCCAAGAGAATACTTCGCCATTCGCGGGAAAAGGGTGGTGCCGGAAAGACTCAACGATTAATAAATGGCGGCCATGGGCTGCCCTATCGCAGCCCCCCAAACCCCATCCTGTCCCCCACCACATCGGCGAACGACGCACCGATGCGATCGGCAAAGCGCTCCCAGACATCGGGCTGGGGGGTGAAGTCGACGACGTTCTCCTCGCCAATCACCTCGCGGGCGACGTAGTCGACATCGCCAATCTCGTCGGCCAGGCCCAGCTCGATGGCCTTATTGCCGGCCCAGAACTTGCCGCTGAAGAGATCCGGGTTATCGCCCAGGCGATCGCCGCGGCCCTTTTTCACCGCATCGATAAACTCGGCGTGAATATCACCGAGCATCCCCTGGACGTGCTGGACGTCCGCCTCGCGCAGCGGTGAGAAGGGGTCGAGCATCCCCTTGTTCTCACCGGCGGTGAGCAGACGGCGCTCGATGCCCAGCTTCTCCATGCTGCCGGTGAAGCCGAAGCCGTTCATCAGCACACCGATGGAGCCGACGATACTGGA
>JBFFRO010000092.1:0-6713 GCA_041572995.1 Thiohalomonadaceae bacterium | reverse complement strand
GGCCACCGCAGCGGCAGGGGGGGGATGTCCTGCGGCCAGGGACAGCGACGGCAATATCATTAACAAAAAGAGCAGACGTTTCATAATTGAGGTCCTGATTGGCTACAGGCTAAAGCATCGCCGTTGGCGGCAACGGACTCAAGTAGAGCTCGCAATTGTCATTGGCATACGGCGTTGTATCTTGCAGCAACGAAAAAGGCCCCGAATGGGGCCCTTTTTTTCCAAGTGACAGCGTGCTGTACTCAGCCTTCAGACTGGAGCTTCTCGTACTTGGCCTGGAGTTCTTCCTTGGACTCGGTGTGGTCCGGGTCGACGAGGATACAGTCTACCGGGCAGACTTCGATACATTGAGGCTCGTCGTAATGGCCGACACACTCGGTGCAGAGATTGGGATCGATCTCATAGATTTCGTCACCCTGGCTGATAGCGCCGTTGGGGCATTCGGGTTCACATACATCGCAGTTAATACATTCGTCGGTAATCATCAGTGCCATGGCACTCTTTCCTCCTGCATTTTGCCAAAGTCGGCGAGTACAATCGCGTATATTAGCGCAATCTATTACTTAGTGCAGCCTTAACCTTCGGATCGACGAAGTCGTCGATTTCGCCGCCCAGTGCGGCTACCTCCTTCACCAGGCTGGATGAGATGAAGGTGTATTTTTCCGCCGGAGTAAGAAACAGGGTCTCCACATCCGGCGCCAGACGTCGGTTCATGCCGGCGAGCTGGAATTCATATTCAAAGTCGGAAACGGCGCGCAGGCCGCGCAATATCACCTTTGCCCCCTGACTCTGGGCAAACTCTGCCAACAGGGTGTCGAAGCCGCAGACCTCGACATTGTTAAGCCCGGCAAGGACTGATCGGGCCAGGTCCACCCGCTCCTGCAAGTCAAACAGCGGCGTCTTTTTGGGGTTGGCCGCCACGGCCACAATCACCCGGTCAAAGAGCCGCGAGGCGCGCTCGATCAGGTCGCTGTGGCCGTTGGTGATGGGGTCGAAGGTGCCGGGGTAGATGGCGGTAATCATGCACGGTAACCGATTCGTCGGGTGGGCTTTAATGATAGCACGCGTGCCCCTCAGGGCGCCTCGGCCAGGCCATAGGCCACCTGCCCCGCCTGCTTGAGCCGGAGCAGGGACCAGCCCTCGGGCAGTGGCGGCTCGCCCAGTTCCTGCTCGAACTCCAGGTAGATGCGCGCCCCGGGGCGCAGCCAGCCATTGGCCGCCAGCGCCTCACAGCAGGGCTCCAGCAACTCCTTACGAAAGGGGGGATCGAGAAAGACGATGTCGAAACCCTCCGCGGGCGGGGTGCCCAGCAGCGCCAGGGTATCGGCCTGAGAGACTGCCCCACCCTCGGCCCCCAGCAGTTGCAGGTGCTCGCGCAGGGCGGCGACGGCACGCGCATCGCGGTCGACGAAGAGGCAGTGGCCAGCACCGCGCGAGAGTGCCTCCAGCCCCAGCGCGCCGCTACCGGCGAACAGGTCTAGGCAGCGGGCCCCCTCAAGGTAGCCCTGCAGCCAGGCGAACAGGGTCTCGCGCACCCGATCGGCGCTGGGACGCAAGCCCTCCACATCCGGGAACTGCAACTTACGCCCACGCCACTGACCGCCGATGATCCTCAGGGTATTTGAACCCCGGGGCTTGCCGGACTGGCCACCGCTGCGGCGATGCCCGCCTCGGCCTCCGCGCAGGGCCACCTCAGTCGGCCCCGCCGACGCGCACCACCACCATGCGCTCAGGGTGGATACGGCGCTGGAAGGCATCGCGAATCTGCTCGAGGGTGACCGCCTCAACCCGCTCGTTAAAGCGTGCCAGGTAATCCAGCGGCAGGCCGTAAAAACCGATCATAGCGATGTAATCGATGATGTCACGGTTGGAATCCACCTTCAGCGGGAAACCTCCGGTGATGTTGCGCTTGGCCGCCACCAGTTCATCGGCCGTCGGCCCCTCCTCGACGAAACGCGAGAGAGTGGCACGCAGCACCGCCAGTGCCTCGTCGGCCTTGGCGTTCTGGGTCTGCAGGCCGAGGGTAAAGGGCCCCTCCACCCGCATCGGCGCGAAGTAACTGTAGGCGCTGTAGGAGAGGCCGCGCTTCTCGCGGACCTCATCAAGGATGCGCGAGCCCAGGCCCGCACCGCCGAGGATGTGGTTGCCGACGTACAGCGGGAAGTAGTCCGCATCGCCGCGGCGCACCCCCGGCTGGCCCACCAGCAGGTGGGTCTGGCTGGAGGGGTGTTCGATGCGTCGCTCACTACCCTCGCTCAGTGATTTCACGGCGGGCGGCGGCGGCGCGGCCTCGCCCGCGGGCAGGGCGGCGGCGATGCGCGCGGCGATCGCCTCGGCCTCGGCTCGCCCGGGCGAACCGACGATGGCAATCACCGCATTGCCCGCCGTGTAGTAGCGACGGTGGTAGGCCACCAGATCGTCACGCTCAAGGGCGGCAACGCTCTCCAGGGTCCCCTCGCTGGGGTGGGCGTAGGGGTGGTCGCCATAGAGGCTGCGAGAGAAGGCCCTGGCAGCGATATCCCCCGGCGACTGCTGCTGGTAGCGCAGGCCGGTCAGGGTACGACCGCGCTCGCGTTCCACCGCCTTCTCAGGGAAGTCGGGGTGGGCAAGGATGTCGATAAAGGTCTGTAGCGCTGGCTCCAGCAGCGCGCGCCTATCCAGACTGCGCAGCTGCAGGTAGGCCATATCGCGCAGCGAGCCGCCGGAGAGCTGCGCACCCAGGCCCTCCAGGGTCTCAGCGATGGTGTCGGCATCGCGCCCGCCGGCGCCCTGGTCCAGCAGCGCCAGGGTCAGGGCGGCCAGGCCGGGCTGCTCACCATCGCGGGCAGAGCCAGCGTCAAAGACCACACGCAGATCCACCATCGGCAGCTCCGGGGCGTGAACGTAGTAGACCCGCGCACCGTTGTCGCTACGCCAGTGCTGGATATCCGGGGAGGCCGTGGCCAGCAGCGGGAACAGCAGTAGCAGCAGCCAGAATTTGTTGTGCTTATTGAACTTATTGAGCATGGGCCTGCTCCTTGCCGTTGATCGCCTGCGGTTCCAGCACCGCCACGGTGAGACGGTCACGTTGCAGGAATTCGCGTGCCACGGCCTGGATCTGCTCAGGGGTCACCGCGGCGATACGCTCGGCATAGCGCTCAGCCTCACCCCAGCCCACACCGACCGTCTCCAGCTGGCCCAGTTTCATTGCCTGATAGAAGATGGAGTCACGCTCGTAGACCTCGGAGGCGGTCACCTGGGCCTTGACCCGCTCCAGCTCCTCGGCGCTCACCGGGTGATCCTTGAGCCGCTGCACGTGCTCGAGCAAGGCAACCTCCAGCTCGGCCACCGTATGGCCATCGGCAGGCACGCCCTCCAGCACCAGCAGCGAATCGTTACGCACCAGCAGGTCGTAACCGGCACCGACACTGGCGGCGATCTGGCGGCCACGCAGCAGCTCTCGGGAGAGGCGCGCCGAGTCACCACCGTCGAGGATATTCACCAGCATCTCCAGGGCGTAGGCCTTCCACGGCTCATCGACAGTACGCAGCACCGGGGCCTTGAACCCCATGATCAGCACCGGCAGTTCGGCTGGACGCTTGACGGTGATGCGCCGCTCGCCATACTGCGGCGGCTCGCGGCGCGGCTTATCGGCGACCACCTCGGAGGGCTTGATACCCCCGAAGTGCTTATCGGCCAGGGCGAAGACCGCCTCAGCATCGACGTCACCGGCCACCACCAGCACCGCGTTATTGGGAGCGTAGAAACGCGCGTACCACTGACGCAGGTCGGCCACCTGCAGGTTTTCCAGGTCGTCCATCCAGCCGATCACGGGGTTACGGTAGGTACTGGCCTGGAAGGCAGCGGCGTTAAAGGCCTCGTAGGTGAGGGCGCCGGGCTTGTCCTCGGTACGCAGACGGCGCTCCTCCATCACCACCTTCACCTCCTTGGCGAACTCCTCGGGCGGCAGGCTGAGGTTGCGCATGCGGTCCGCCTCCAGCTCGAAGGCGATGGCCAGGCGGCTCTTCTCCAGCTGCTGGAAGTAGGCGGTGAAGTCACGGCCGGTGAAGGCGTTCTCGCTGCCGCCCTGCTCGGCGATGATGCGCGAGAACTCGCCGGGGCCATGCTTGTCGGTACCCTTGAACATCATGTGCTCAAGCACATGGGAGACGCCGGTGATACCACCGTACTCGTAGCTGGAGCCCACCTTGTACCAGATCTGCGAGACCACCACCGGGGCGCGATGGTCCTCCTTGACGATCACCTTGAGACCGTTCTCCAGGGTGTGCTCGTGGACTCTCACCTGCCCCAGCACCTGCAGCGGCAGGAGGGCGGCAACGACAAGGAGTGCCTTGGATAGCTGTCTAATCATACTCAACCTTATTATTCGTACTGGCATCAGGTAACACCGTGACGGTCCGAAATGATACGATAGTCCGGCCCGCCACGTCCGCCTTAATGACCCCGGCGACGGTGCTGCGGTTCCCCAACGCTTCACTACAGACTCTCTGATCCTATGTTTGGTTTCGGCAAGAAAGACAAAGCCCCCAAGGCGCCCGAGGAGAGCCCCGAGCTCCAGGAAACTCCCGTCGAGGAGGGGAAGCCCGGCCTCTTCGCACGCCTCAAGAGTGGCCTGACCCGCACCCGCAGCAACCTCACCGAGGGGATCGCGGACCTGGTGCTGGGCAAGAAGGCGATCGACGACGAGCTGCTGGAGGAGATCGAGACCCAGCTGCTGGTGGCCGACATCGGCGTCGAGGCGACCACCGCCATCATCAACGACCTCACCGCGCGCGTCTCGCGCAAGGAGCTGGCCGACGGTGAGGCGCTGATGGCCGCCCTGCGCGAGGACATGACCGCCCTGCTCGCCCCCAGCAATCAGCCGCTGGTGATCGACAACGACGCCCACCGCCCCTACGTCATCCTCATGGTCGGCATTAATGGCGCCGGCAAGACCACCACCATCGGCAAGCTGGCCAAGCGCCTGCAGGGCGAGGGCAAATCGGTGATGCTGGCCGCCGGCGACACCTTCCGCGCCGCCGCCGTCGAACAGCTACAGGTGTGGGGCGAGCGCAACGATATCCCGGTCATCGCCCAGGGCTCCGGCGCCGACTCCGCCTCGGTGATCTTCGATGCGGTACAGGCGGCCCAGGCTCGAGGCATCGATGTGGTGATCGCCGATACCGCCGGGCGCCTGCACACCCAGTCCAACCTCATGGAAGAGCTGAAGAAGGTCAAGCGGGTGATGGGCAAGCTGGACGACAGCGCCCCCCACGAGGTGCTGCTGGTCCTGGACTCCGGCACCGGCCAGAACGCCCTCAACCAGGCCGAGCAGTTCCACGCCGCGGTCGGGGTCAGCGGCCTGGTGCTGAGCAAGCTCGACGGCACCGCCAAGGGCGGCGTGATCTTCGCCATCGCCAAGAAGATGGGGCTGCCGATTCGCTTTATCGGCGTCGGCGAGAGCATCGACGACCTACGTGTATTTGACGCCGAAGAGTTCGTTGCGGCATTGTTTGAGCGGGAAGAATAACAACAAGCCATAAGCACTGAATGATCCGTTTCGACCACGTCAGCAAGCGCTACCCTGGGGGCCACGAGGCCCTGAGCGACGTCAACTTCCACCTGGAGGCGGGCGACTTCGCCTATCTCACCGGCCACTCCGGCGCGGGCAAGTCCACGCTAATGAAACTGATCGCGCTCATCGAGCGCCCCAGCGGCGGCCAGCTCTTCGTCGACGGACAGAACCTGGCCAAGGTGGGTCGGCGCAAGGTGCCCTACCACCGGCGCAAGATCGGCGTCATCTTTCAGGACCACCGTCTGCTCTTCGACCGCACCGTCTTCGACAACGTCGCCCTACCGCTGATCATCGCCGGTTACTCTCGCGACGAGATCGGCCGCCGGGTACGTGCCTCGCTGGACAAGGTGGGTCTGCTCGGCAAGGAGAAGCTCTACCCCATCACCCTCTCCGGCGGTGAGCAGCAGCGCGTCGGCATCGCCCGCGCGGTGGTCAACAAGCCCGACCTGCTGCTGGCCGACGAGCCCACCGGCAACCTCGATCCTGAGCTTTCGCGCGAGATCATGGGGATCTTCCATGAATTCAACAGCGTCGGCGTCACCGTGATGATCGCCACCCATGACCTGGACCTGATCCGGCAGATGCCGCAACGGGTGATCAGCCTCTCCCAGGGACGTCTGGTCAGCGACAGCCGGGGGATGGCCTGATGGCGGAGCGCAAGGCCAATCAGCAAACCTTCCGCGAGCAGCAGGGCGCCAACAACGGCCGCGCCAAGAAGCGCCGCGGCGGCATCGGCGAGTGGATGCGCAATTACTGGCTGCGGCACCTGCAGACCCTCTTCTACGCCCTCGGCCAGCTCGCCCGCAAACCCTTCTCCACACTGATGACCGCCGCGGTGGTCGGTATCGCCCTGGCCCTGCCAGCCGGCCTGCACGTGCTGCTCGCCAACGCCCAGGAGGTGACCACCGGCTGGGACGGCGATGCCCAGCTGTCACTGTTCCTGAAGAAGGAGACCCGCGAACACAGCGCCACCGCGCTGGCCACCGAGCTGCGCGCGCGCCCTGGCATCGATTCGGTGGAGTACATCTCCAGCGCCCAGGCGCTGGAGGAGTTCCGCACCCTCTCCGGTTTCGGCGAGGCGCTGGAGGCCCTGGAGGAGAACCCGCTGCCGCCGCTGCTGGTGGTGCGCCCCGCTCTGGGCCACAACGACCCCGCCTCG
>JBFFRO010000091.1:0-6723 GCA_041572995.1 Thiohalomonadaceae bacterium | reverse complement strand
CCCACCGCCAGCAGCTTCTCCTTGGTCATCAACAGGTCCTCACGGCACTCGCCGTGGTACTCGTAGATGCGGGTCTCGACGATGGCGTCCACCGGGCAGGCCTCCTCGCAGAAGCCGCAGAAGATGCACTTGCTCAGGTCGATGTCGTAGCGGGTGGTGCGGCGGCTGCCGTCCTCGCGCTCGGCCGACTCGATGGTAATGGCCATCGCCGGGCAGACCGCCTCGCACAGCTTGCAGGCAATGCAGCGCTCCTCACCGTTGGGATAGCGGCGCTGGGCATGCTGACCGCGGAAACGCGGCGACTGCGGCGCCTTCTCCTCCGGATACTGCACGGTGAACTTGCGGGCAAAGAAGTAGCGTCCGGTCAGCCGCAGGCCGCGGAACAGCTCCAGCATGAACAGGCTTTTAAGCACGCGGAACATCGAATTCATCTCACAATCACCTTCACGCCGCATCGAACCAGGGGCCGACCTCGCCCATGATCAGGACTCCCACCACCAGCAGCCAGACGATGGTAATGGGGATGAACACCTTCCAGCCCAGACGCATGATCTGGTCGTAGCGGTAGCGCGGGAAGGTAGCGCGCAGCCAGAGGAAGATGTAGAGGAAGATAGAGGCCTTGGCGAAGAGCCAGATAATGCTCGACTCGCCGAGGAAGGTTTCGCCCACCACCGGCAGCCCGGCGAACGGCGAGAGCCAGCCGCCGAGGAACATCAGTACGGTAAGGAAGGAGATCAGGATCATGTTGGCGTATTCGGCGAGGAAGAACACGCCGAAGCCCATGCCCGAGTACTCGACGTGGAAACCGGCGACGATCTCCGACTCACCCTCGGCGACGTCGAAGGGAGCACGGTTGGTCTCGGCCACACCGGAGATAAAGTAGACGGCGAACAGCGGCAGCAGCGGTAGCCAGAACCAGTCGATGAGGCCCAGCTCGCCCTGCTGGGCACGGACGATCTCACCCAGGTTGAGGCTTCCGGAGGCCATCAGCACACCCACTAGGGCGAAGCCCATGGCGATTTCGTAGGAGACGATCTGTGCCGCCGAACGCATGGTGCCGAGGAAGGCGTACTTGGAGTTGGAGGCCCAGCCAGCAATGATCACGCCGTAGACACCCAGCGAGGTGATGGCCAGCACGTAGAGCAGACCAGCGTTGATGTCAGCCAGTACCAGCTCATCGCCGAAGGGCATCACCGCCCAGGCTGCCAGGGCCGGGAACAGCGACAGCACCGGGGCTATGACAAACAGGTACTTGTCGGAGCCCGAGGGGATGATGATCTCCTTGAAGACCAGCTTCACCGCATCGGCAATGGGCTGCAGCAGGCCGCGCGGGCCGACCCGGTTGGGGCCGATACGCACCTGTATGAAGCTGATCACCTTGCGCTCGGCCAGGGTGTAGTAGGCCACACCCGCCATCAGCGGCACGACGATCACCAACAGCTTGATCATGATCAGAGCAAAGGTTACCAGCCACTCGGGACTACCCCACCCTTGCAACAGCGTCTGAATCGATTCCAGCATCCGCAGTTCCTAAACCGTCTTCTTATCGTTGCCGCGTCAGGCTCAGGCCTGACCCAGCTCCAGCGGGCCAAAGCCCACCCCCAGGCCGACCGTCTCGCTGCGACCACAGGGGATCGCGACGACACCGTCAGCCAGCGTTTCATCACACAGCAGCGGCAACACCGCAGCCGCCTCGCCCTGACTGACACGCGCCGTCGCCGCCTCACTCAGGCCATGTTTGGCCAGGGTCGCAGCATTGGCGCGAACCGACCCGGCGCTGGCATCGGCAGTGGCCTGCAGCGCCTCGGCGCGACGGACCATGCTATCCACCGAGTAGATCGGGAACTCGCCCAGGCGCTCCAGCTCATCACCGACAGCGAGGCTATCGGGGCAGTGCCAGGCCGGGGCCTCACCGTGAGTGAGTTCCTTAGCGGCGCCATGCACCTCCTTCAGTACCTCCTCGGAGGACATGTAGCCGAAGCCGCCCACATCCAGCAGGTTGCCGAGCACGCGCAGCACGCGCCAGGCCGGCTTGGCGTCGCCCGGTGCGGCCACCGCGGCGGCGGTAGACTGCCAGCGCCCCTCGGCGTTGACGTAGGTGCCGGAGGTTTCCGGGAACAGGGCAATTGGCAGCAGCACATCGGCGTAGGCCGAGAGGGCGGCACCCTGGAAGGCACTCATCGCCACCACGAAACCGGCATCGTGCATCGCCTTGAGGGCGGCCCCTGAATCGATGCAATCCAGTTCAGGCTCGACGTTGAGCAGCAGGTAGCCACTCATCCCCTCCTCGAACATGGCACGCCAGTCCTTGCCCGGCTTGGCCACCTCACGGGCAGCCTCGGCGCGGTGCGGCACGGCACCGGCCAGCCAGGCACCGGCGGCGTTGCCGCCCTCGGCGAGCACGCCGAAGGTGGCGCCACTGAGGCGGGCGATGAGGCCGGCCAGGGCACGAATATCGCCCTGGCGCGGATGGCCGGCAGCGATGGCACCGAGCAGCAGGGCCGGGCTCTTGGCACTGTGCAGGTGACGGGCGATGGCCACCTGGGTGTCGTGCAGCGGGAAATCTTCCAGCAGCGCGGCCAGACCCTCGGGGGCCGCCTCACCGCTGATATCCAGCAGGGCCTTGGCGATGCCGGCCAGCTGCGCCACCATCGCCCCCGGCTTGACGATCAGCTTCTCGGCAACCGGGAAGCGCAGCGCGTAGTCGGCCGGGTTCACGAACATCATCTGCGCGCCATCCAGCGCCGCCTTACGCAGGCGATGGGCGATGAGCGGCTGCTCCTTGCGGATGTTGGCACCGACGATGAGGGCCGCATCTAGCCCGGCGATATCCTCCAGCGCCATCCCCAGCGAGGGGAAGGCCGGGGCATCGGCCTGACTGGAGAAGTCCTGCTGGCGCAGGCGGTGATCGACGTTATTGCTGTCCAGACCGCGCATCAGGCGCTGCAGCAAGTAGAGCTCTTCCACCGAGGAGGCGGCGGAGGCCAGCGCACCGAGCTTGACCCCGGCGATGCCCTTGAGGCCCTCGGCGGCGAAGGTCAGGGCGGTGTCCCAGTCGGTCTCGGTCCAGTTGCCGTCCTTCTTGATCATCGGCTGGGTGAGGCGCTGCTCGTGAGCCAGGGCCTGGTAGGAGAAGCGATCACGGTCGGCAATCCAGCTCTCGTTGACCGCCTCGTTCTCGCGGGCGGTGACACGCACCACCTCGCCGTCCTTGCTGTGAATATGAAGGTTGGCACCTAGGGCGTCGTGGGGGGAAACCCCCTCGCTGACGCTCTGCTCCCAAGGGCGGCCGACGTAGCGGGCCGGCTTGGAGGTGAGCGCGCCCACCGGGCACAGGTCGATGACGTTACCGGAGAGCTCGGAGTCGACGGTACGCTCGACATAGGTACCGATCTTCATGTGCTCACCGCGGCCGGTGGCGCCCAGCTCCATGATGCCGGCGATCTCCTGGCCGAAACGCACGCAGCGGGTACAGTGAATGCAGCGGCTCATGTCGGTGGCGATCAGCGGGCCGATGTTCTTGCTCGGGATCACTCGCTTCTCTTCAGCGTAGTGAGAGGCACCCGGGCCGTAGCCCATGGCCACCTCCTGCAGGGTGCAGTCACCACCCTGGTCGCAGATCGGGCAGTCCAGCGGGTGGTTGATGAGCAGGAACTCCATCACCGCATTCTGCGCCGCCAGGGCACGCGGCGAGCGAGTGCGCACCACCATCCCCTCGGTCACCGGGGTGGCGCAGGCGGGGATCGGCTTGGGAGCCTTCTCCACCTCCACCAGGCACATACGGCAGCTGGCGGCGACAGAGAGTTTCTTGTGGTAGCAGAAGCGCGGAATGGCAATACCCGCCACGTCCGCCGCCTCGATCAGCATCGAGCCGTCTTCGGCCTGAACCTGAATGCCATTGATTTCGATGTTTACCATCGCCAATCCCGTTTCGTTGTTATCGGGCCTTACGGCCGCCTTTACCTAATCCTGACACCCGCGCCTCAGACCATGCATCGCTTGTTGTCGATGTGGTACTGGAACTCGTCGCGGAAGTGTTTGATAAAGCTCTGCACCGGCATCGCCGCGGCATCGCCGAGAGCACAGATGGTGTGACCGGTGATCTTGGCCGCCACCTCGTCCAGGCGCTCCAGGTCCTCGGGGCGACCCTGACCGTGCTCGATGCGATGAATGATGCGCGAGAGCCAGCCGGTACCTTCACGACAGGGAGTGCACTGACCGCAGCTCTCCTCGTAGTAGAAGTGCGACATGCGTGCCAAGGCGCGAACCATACAGGTGCTATCGTCCATGACTATCACCGAGCCGGCGCCGAGCATGGATCCGACCTTGGTCAGGCCGTCGTAATCCATGGTCGCGGTCATCATCAGCTCGGCGGGCACCACCGGGGTGGAGGAACCGCCGGGGATCACCGCCTTGAGTTTGTGTCCGTCGCGCACGCCGCCGGCCAGCTCCAGCAGCTCGCTGAAGGGGGTGCCCATGGGCACCTCGTAATTACCCGGCTTGTTGACGTGGCCGGAAACACAGAAGAGCTTGTTGCCGCCGTTGTTGGGCTTGCCCAGGTTCAGGAACCAGTCACCACCGTTGGCCAGGATCACCGGCACCGAGGCCAGCGATTCGGTGTTGTTGATGGTGGTGGGACGACCGAACAGACCATAGCTGGCAGGGAACGGCGGCTTAAAGCGCGGCTGCCCCTTCTTGCCCTCAATGGACTCGAGCAGCGCAGTCTCCTCGCCGCAGATATAGGCGCCGGCACCGAGGTGGCTGTGGATCTGCATGTCCACGCCGGAGCCGAGGATGTTATCGCCGAGCAGGCCGGCGTTGCGCGCCTCTTCCAGGGCCGCCTCGAAGCGCTCATAGGGCTCCCAGAACTCGCCACGAATGTAGTTGTAACCCACGCTGGCACCGATGGTGTAACCGGCGATGCACATCCCCTCGATCAGCTGGTGCGGATTGTAGCGCAGGATGTCGCGGTCCTTGCAGGTGCCGGGCTCGCCCTCGTCCGAGTTACAGACGATGTACTTCTGGCCCGGCGCCGAGGCGGGCATAAAGCTCCACTTCAGACCGGTGGGAAAACCCGCGCCACCACGACCACGCAGGGCCGAGGTCTTGAGCTGTTCGATGATCTCCTCGCGCGGCACCTTCTCGCTGAGGATCTTCTTCCACATCTCGTAGCCGCCGGCCTCCTGGTAAGCCTCCAGGGTCCACGACTTGGGCTTGTCCAGGGTGCGGAAACAGACTTGGTTGTGCTTGCTCATCGTTCGCTTCCCTTGGATCAATCCAGCTTATCGAGGATCGCGTCGATCTTCTCGGGGGTGAGTTTCTCGTAGTAGTCACGACCGATGGAGAACATCGGAGCGTTGACACAGGCACCGAGACACTCCACCTCCTTGAGGGTGAAGCGACCGTCCTCGGTGGTCTCGCCCAGCTTGATGCCGAGACGCTTCTCCAGGTGGTCCACTACCCCGTCGGAGCCGCAGAGCATGCAGGAGATGTTGGTGCAGATGCAGATCTTGTGTTTGCCGACCGGCTTCAGCTCGTACATGGAGTAGAAGGTGGCCACCTCGTAGACGGCCATCGGCTCCATCTCCAGATACTCGGCCACCGCATCCATCAGCTCGGTGGTCAACCAACCGCCGTTCTGCTCCTGGGCGATGCGCAGGGCAGCCATCACCGCGGAGGATTTACGATCGGCCGGGTATTTGGTGATCCAGCGTTCAATATCGGCGCGCGACTCGGCGCTCAGAAGTTCTTGCGCACTCATCAGCGGTCAATCTCCCCGAATACGATGTCCTGAGTACCGATGATGGCCACCACGTCGGCCAGCATGTGACCGCGGGACATCTCGTCCAGCGCGGCCAGGTGCGGGAAGCCCGGGGCACGGATCTTCAAGCGGTAAGGCTTGTTGGCACCGTCCGACAGCAGGTAGACGCCGAACTCCCCCTTGGGGTGCTCGACAGCGGCATAGGCCTCGCCCGCGGGGAGGGTGAAGCCCTCGGTAAAGAGTTTGAAGTGGTGAATCAGCGACTCCATGTCACCCTTCACCTCGGTGCGTTTGGGCGGGGCCACCTTGTGGTCGTCGCTCATCACCGGGCCGGGGTTCTTACGCAGCCACTCGATACACTGCTTGATAATGCGGTTGGACTGACGCATCTCCTCGACACGCACTAGGTAGCGGTCGTAGCTGTCGCCGTTGACGCCCACCGGCACTGCGAAATCCATCTTGTCGTAGACGGCGTAGGGCTGCTTCTTGCGCAGGTCCCACTCGATACCGGAGCCACGCAGCATCGGCCCGGTCATCCCCAGCTGTAGTGCACGCTCGGGAGTGACGATACCGATGTCCACCAGGCGCTGGCGCCAGATGCGGTTCTCGGTGAGCAGGGTCTCGTACTCATCCACGCACTTGGGGAAGCGGTTGCTGAAGTCTTCGATGAAGTCCAGCAGCGAACCCTCGCGGGCCTCGTTGAGGCGGTTGAAGTCAGCCTCGCTGTGGTACTTGGTGGCCTCGGTCTTGAAGCGCGGCATCTGCTCGGGCAGGTCGCGATAGACACCGCCGGGACGGTAGTAGGCGGCGTGCATACGCGCACCGGAGACCGCCTCGTAACAGTCCATCAGGTCCTCACGCTCGCGGAAGGCGTAGAGGAAAACGGTCATGGCGCCGATATCGAGGGCGTGGGCACCGAGCCACATCAGGTGGTTGAGGATGCGGGTGATCTCATCGAACAT
>JBFFRO010000090.1:0-6725 GCA_041572995.1 Thiohalomonadaceae bacterium | reverse complement strand
GAAAGACGTATCCAGATAAATTCATGCCGCCATACGTAGCGGCCCTGATGGAGGAGTCATGAAAAAGCTTCTTATTATGTTGTTCGCTCTCCTGCTGGTTAACCCCCTCTTCAGCAGCCACTCTTTTGCTGCCGATAACGGTGGTGAAGAGAGCTCTGATAACGGTGGTGAAGAGAGCTCTGATAACGGTGATGCCAAACCCGCCGGTGGCGGTGATGAAGAGCCGGAGTGCGATTAACAATAACAATATCGATGGGGGCCCTAGTGGCCCCTGTCGCGTTGTACCCCTGAAAGTAAAAAAGCAATAATTTAACTGAAGGAGATATTGTCTGATGAAACTGAAGAGCCTGATCACCGCTTCCGCCCTGAGCGTTACCATGCTGTTTGCCTCTGCCGCTCAGGCTGGTGATGACGTCAAGGTGAAGATCACCCCGAAGATGGATAGTGTCGAAGTGATGCACGATGGTAAGCCCTTTACCATTATGCGTAACCAGGACACCGGTAACACCGTCAATCCCGCCTTTGCCAAAACTTCCCGCCCCTGCCCACCCTTCTGCATCCGTCCCATCTCCATGGGTGGTGATGTCGAGACCGTCGGTGAACTCGAGGTGATCGACTACATCAAGAAGGCTAGCGATGGCGACGACTCCATTCTCATCGTCGACGCCCGCACCCCGGACTGGGCCGCCAAGGGCACCCTGCCCACCGCCGTGAACGTACCGTTCAAGGATCTGGTGCGCTCCAAGGGCGCCAACGATGTGACCATCGCCGATGCCCTGGAGACCTTTGGTGCCGAAGAGAAAGACGGCAAGTGGGACTTCAGCAACGCCAAGACCCTGGTGCTGTTCTGCAACGGCATGTGGTGTGGTCAGTCTCCGCTGGCCATCGACGCCCTGCGCGAGATGGGTTACCCGGAAAGCAAGCTGAAGTGGTACCGCGACGGCATGCAGACCTGGGAGATCCTGGGCCTGAGCACCGTCAAGCCCTAAGTCAGGCTGGTACAAGGGCGAACCGAACAGATCGCACTTAACCGGTAACAAAAAAGGCCGCCCCAGGGCGGCCTTTTTTTATTCTCTAGTCCTCGGCCCTGAGTCGCTTGAGGTGGCGGTAAAGGGTACGCTCGCTTACCCCCAAGCGGGCAGCGGCACGCCCCCGGTGCCCCCCGCACTCGGCCAGCGTTGAGAGGATACTCTCATCATCCAGGCGACCGCTACGCCGACGCAACAGCAGATCACGCCCGGTGGCTGACGCTGACTGGGCGTAATCGTGCACGGACATGACAGCCTCCCCCCTCGCTCGCGCCTGGAGCGGGTTGGGTGCATTTTCAAAGACGATATGATCCGGACGCATGAACTCCTCGCCATAGGCCAGAATGGCGGCACGCTCGATGACGTTGCGTAGTTCACGCACATTGCCGGGATAGTCATAGGCCATCAGCGCCTCGATCACCTCGGGGCTCAGCGGCAGGTAGCGATCACCATCCTCAATCTGACCAAGGAAGTGCTCGGCCAGCGAAGCGATATCATCCGGGCGCTCGCGCAGGGCCGGGATATTCACAGGGAAGGCGGAGAGACGGTAGTAGAGGTCCTGGCGGAACTCCCCATGGGCTACCATCTCCTGCAGATTCTTGTTGGTGGCGGCGATCACCCGCACATTCACCCGCAGGTATTCCGTACCGCCGAGGCGGCGAATGGTGCCGCTCTCCAGCACGCGCAACAGCTTGGTCTGTAGCGGCAACGGTAGCTCGGCGATCTCGTCGATCAACAAGGTGCCGCCATCGGCCGCCTCGAACAGGCCCTTCTTGCGTCCGTGAGCGCCGGTGAAGGCCCCCTTCTCGTGGCCGAACAGCTCGCTCTCGATCAGGTTTTCACCCAGGGTGCCACAGTCGACGATGACGAACGGCATGCCTGAGCGTGGCGAGTACTGGTGAACGTACTGGGAGATGCGCTCCTTGCCCACGCCACTCTCCCCAAGCAGCAGCACCGTGGTGTTGGTGGGGGCGACCCGCTGCAGCAGACTGGTCATACGCAGCATGGCGCGCGAGCGACCGATGAGCAGGGCATCCTCGCCCGGCTTGGAGACCGGGAAGATGTACTCCCCCACGTAGAGCACGTTGCCCTCCTCGTCGAACAGCGGGTTGGAGTGCAACTGCACGTGCTCCTCGTGGCCACCGCAGTCGTAGTGGATATGCATCACCTGGGTCGCCTGGCCGGTATCGAAGACCGTCTCCAGCGGGCAGTGCTCACCGTGCTGACTGCAGGGGGCATCGACATGGTGAGAGACCTTGTAGCAGTAGCTACCGACCACCTCACTCTCATCGCTGTAACCGTAGTGGTTCAGGTAATTGCGGTTGGCGGCGATGATACGGTAATCGCGATCGATGACCACGAAGGGATCGGGGATGATATTGATCAGCTGCTCACAGGAGGGGCGCTTGGCGGGTTTGTCTGACATCAGTGACATACCATGACAGTGACTGAATTGATGATGTCATGCTGTCATGACATGACAGACCTGTCAAACCGCTAAGCGATAAATTTTACTTATAAAAAAAGGGGCGACCATGTCGCCCCTTTTTCATCGCTCATGTAGCGCTTACTTGAGCTTTTCGATGCCCAACGCCTTGAGGATGTACTTCTCGTAGAGCGGGTCGTTGGAGCCCTTCTTCATCTTACCGATGAAGTACTTCTCGAAGGCGACCTTGGCCAGGTGCACCCACTTGCCCTTCTTCATCCAGGAGACGTTGCGGGGCGGGATCTGCGGCATAGCCACGAAGGCAGCACCGGTGTCACCCATGTCCGCCAGACAGATGGCGTTCCAGGTACCGACGTGCTCCGGCTCCTCGCCATTGATGTCATGGGCGATGTTGTGAATAGCGGCAGTCACCATGGACTCGATCATGTAACCGGTCTTGGGGGTACCGCACATCACCGGGGTGGCCTCCACCGGCGGAATGGCGATACCCACGCCCACCGAGTAGATGTTCTGCCACTTGGGATTGCGCTGGTACTCATCCACCTTGACGAAGCCACGCGGGTTGACCAGGTCCTCGCCCACGGCGTTGACCGCATCCACACCCTTGAAGGCCGGCAGCATCATGGAGTAACCGAAGTCCAGCTCGTGCTGCTTAATCACGTTGCCGTCCATGTCGTGCTCGTCCACGTACATCTTGCCCGCCTCGATCTTGCTGACCTTGGCGTTGCAGATCCAGTTGATGTGGCGGTTGCGCATCTCGGACTCGAGCATGCCCTTGGAGTCGCCGACGCCGCCCAGGCCGAGGTGACCGATGTAGGGTTCGGCGGTAACAAAGGTCATCGGCACCTTGTCGCGAATCTTGCGACGGCGCAGGTCGGTATCCATGATGAAGGCGAACTCGTAGGCCGGACCGAAGCAGGAGGCGCCCTGCACCGCACCGACAACAATCGGCTTGGGATCGGCCACGAACTTCTGCCACTTCTCGTAGGCGTCCTCGGCATGCGGGGTGGTGCAGATGGAAACCGTATGGTTATCCGGACCGGCACCCTCGACCTCATCGAAGGCCAGCTTGGGGCCGGTGGCGATGATCAGGTAGTCATAATCCAGCACGGTGCCGTCACCGCACACCACCTGGTTGTCATCCGGCTTGATCTCGGTGGCCGCGGAAGAGTTGAACTCGATGTTCTTCTTCTTGAGGTAGGGCTCCAGCGGGAAGGTGATGTCCTTGCGGGTACGCCAGCCCACCGCCACCCACGGGTTGGAGGGGACGAAGCTAAACAGATCGGTGTTGGAGACAACAGTGACCTTGTGCTCCTTGTTCAGGGCCGCGCGAATATCGTAGGCCGCCGGCAAACCACCGGTGCTAGCGCCGATAATGACAACATGTGCCATGGATGACTCCTCTTGTTATTAACATTTTTTATAGCCAGTTAAACTGACATGCATTGAATATAGCAAACTCCATTCCAAATTGGTGCATCAATGGGAACGACGCAACAGGCGTCCCAATCGTATAAAAAGTAGCACGCCCGGTGCCGCGTGCATCAGCAGGTCGAAGATATCGATGGGCCTGGCAAGCTCGCCGGCAGCCAGCATCTTTAGCTTCTGCCACAGGTGAGGCTCCGGCACAAAAGGAGCAAGCCCCAGCAACAGGGTGGCGATCACCAGAGTGGGAAGGGGAATGTTATCGAGCCATTTCATCATTGCTTACCGCTATCTATGAGGGAGAAAACTCGTTCATTGTACCCCCGCGGCTTTCACCGCGTACCCCCAGCGCCTACAATAACGGCCCACTCGAGCAAGTGATCCAGGCAAGGCCCCGTGAGCGACCCGCAGTACAATCCCCTCTCCCCTCCTCCCGCACAGAGCCCCGGCCACCTGCGCCGCTGGGGCCGCCTCTACGGTTCCAGCTTTGGCCTGCTGCTGGCCGAGGCAGCCAGGCGCCATGACGGGCCGACCCTGGTGGTCACCGCCGACACCCCCTCGGCGGTACGCCTGGAGCAGGAGCTGGGCTTCTTCGCCGAGACCTTGCCGGTGCTGCACTTCCCGGACTGGGAGACCCTGCCTTACGACATGTTCTCCCCCTACCAGGACATCATCTCCGAGCGTATGGCCACCCTCTACCAGCTGCCCGGGCTGGATCGTGGCGTGCTGATCGTACCGGTCTCCACCCTCATGCACCGGCTGCCACCGCGCGACTACATCAGCGGCGCCGGGCTGATGCTGGATGTGGGTCAGACCCTGGAGCTGGAGGCGATGCGCCAGCGTCTCGAACAGAGCGGCTATCGCTGTGTCTCCCAGGTGATGGAACACGGCGAATTCGCGGTGCGCGGCAGTCTGCTCGACCTCTACCCCATGGGCAGTCGCCACCCCTACCGCATCGAACTGTTCGATGACGAGGTGGAATCCATCCGCACCTTCGATCCGGAGAGCCAGCGCTCGGAGGAGAAGGTCGAGCAGATCCGCCTGCTCCCGGCCCGCGAGTTCCCGCTAAACAGGGAGGGCATCAAGCGCTTCTGCGATGCCTACGCCCAGCGCTTCGAGGGCGGTGTCTCCAGCAGCCTCGTCTACCGTGAGGTGAGCCAGGGCAGCACCCCGCCCGGCATCGAGTACTACCTGCCGCTGTTCTTCGAGCAGACCGCCACCCTCTTCGACTACCTGCCGGACAACACCCAGCTGTTTACCGCCGATGCGGTCGAGAGTGCCGCCGAGGGTTTCCGTGAAGAGGCCAATGATCGCTACGAAATGGCGCGCTACAACGAGGAACGCCCACCGCTAAAGCCGCAGGAGCTGTTCCTCGCCGCGGACGAACTGTTCGGCCGCTTCAAGGCCTACCCTCGCACCGCCCTGCAGCACTTCGAACACCCGACCGGCAACGGTGAGAACTTCACCACCGCAGCACCGGCCAACCTCACCCTGGATGCCCGTGCCGAGCGCCCCACCGCCCTGCTTGAGCAGTTCGTCAGTGACTTCCATGGTCGGGTCCTGTTCGCCGCCGAGTCACCCGGTCGCCGAGAGGCACTACTCGCCACCCTCAAGAGCTGCGACCTGCACCCGGCCGCGGTAGCCGGCTGGGGCGAGTTCGCCGCCGGCGACATGCCGCTGGCGATCACCGTGGCGCCGCTGGAGCATGGCCTGCTGCTGGATGAGCCGCGCCTGGCGGTGATCGCCGAGCCGCAACTCTACGGCGAGCAGGTAATGCAGCGTCGCCGCCGTCGTCGCGCACGCAAGGGCGATGCCGATGCGGTCATCAAGAACCTGGCCGAGCTGCAGCCCGGCGCCCCGGTGGTGCACGAGGACCACGGCGTCGGCCGCTACTGCGGCCTGCAGACCCTGGAACTCGGCGGTCTCACCCAGGAGTTTCTCACCCTGGAGTACGCTGGCGGCGACAAGCTCTACGTCCCGGTCGCCTCCCTGCACCTGATCTCCCGCTACACTGGCGCCGCCCCCGAGCAGACCCCGCTGCACAAGCTCGGCAGCGGTCAGTGGGAGAAGGCCCGGCGCAAGGCCGCCGAGAAGGCCCGCGATGTGGCCGCCGAGCTGCTGGCCATCTACGCTGCCCGCGAGGCGCGCCAGGGCCACGCCTACGGCATGGACGACGCACAGTACGCCGCCTTCTCCGCCGGCTTCCCCTTCGAGACCACCCCCGACCAGCAGGACGCCATCGACGCGGTAATTAGCGACATGCGTAACCGTCGCCCCATGGACCGTCTGGTCTGCGGCGATGTCGGCTTCGGCAAGACGGAGGTGGCGATGCGCGCCGCCTTCATGGCGGTGATGGGTGGCAAGCAGGTGGCGATGCTGGTGCCCACCACCCTGCTGGCCGAACAGCACTTCCAGAACTTCCGCGACCGCTTCGCCGACTGGCCAGTGCGTATCGAGTCGCTCTCGCGCTTTCGCTCGAAGAAGGAGCAGCAGGCGGTCCTCGACGGCCTTACCGCCGGCAAGGTGGATATCATCATCGGCACACACAAGCTGCTGCAGGATGATATCCACTACAACCGCCTGGGGCTGGTGATCATCGACGAGGAGCACCGCTTTGGCGTCAGGCAGAAGGACAAGTTCAAGGCGTTGCGCGCCGAGGTGGATGTGCTCACCCTCACCGCTACCCCCATCCCGCGCACCCTCAATATGGCCCTGGGCGGCATGCGCGATCTTTCCATCATCGCCTCGCCGCCGGCCCGCCGCCTGGCGGTGAAGACCTTCGTCAACGAGTGGAACCCCGGCCTCATCAAGGAGGCCTGCCTGCG
>JBFFRO010000089.1:0-6771 GCA_041572995.1 Thiohalomonadaceae bacterium | reverse complement strand
TGGTGGCAAGCTGGGCGTGGATCTCGCAACCGATGACGACTTCCCATTCCATTATTCGATGCCCTCCGGAGCCTTGTTGTGCCAGTCGGTGGCCTGCTGGAATTTGTGCGCGACGTTAAGCAGGCGGCTCTCGTCGAAGTAGTTGCCGATGATCTGCAGACCCACCGGTTTGCCCTCGGCGAAGCCGGCGGGCACCGACATGCCGGGCAGGCCGGCGAGGTTGACGGCGATGGTGTAGATGTCGGCCAGGTACATGGCCACCGGGTCGTCGCCCTTCTCGCCCTGCTGGAAGGCGGTGGAGGGAGAGGCCGGGCCCATGATCACATCGACCTGCTCCAGGGCGGCCTTGAAGTCATCGGAGATGAGGCGGCGCAGCTGCTGGGCCTTGAGGTAGTAGGCGTCGTAGTAGCCGGCGGAGAGCGCGTAGGTGCCGACCATGATGCGGCGCTTCACCTCGGCGCCGAAGCCCTCGCCACGCGAGCGCTTGTAGAGGTCTTCCAGGTCCTTGGGCTCCTCGCAGCGGTGGCCGAAGCGCACACCGTCCATGCGCGAGAGGTTGGAGGAGCACTCGGCCGGGGCCACCACGTAGTAGGTGGGCACCGCCAGGTGGGTGTTGGGCAGGGAGATCTCCACCACCTCGGCGCCGAGCTTCTGGTACTCCTCGACCGCCGCCTCGATCACCTTGGCGACCTCGGGGTCCAGGCCCTCGCCGAAGTACTCCTTGGGCAGGCCGATCTTGAGGCCGCGGAGGTCGTTGTTCAGGTCCGCGCTGTAGTCGGGCACATCGCGCTCCACCGAGGTGGAGTCGCGCTCGTCGAAGCCGGCCATGGCGCCCAGCATCAGGGCGCAGTCCTCGGCGGTGCGGGCCATGGGGCCGGCCTGGTCCAGCGAGGAGGCGAAGGCGATCATGCCGTAGCGGGAGACCCGGCCGTAGGTGGGCTTGAGGCCGGTGATGCCGCACAGCGAGGCGGGCTGGCGGATGGAACCGCCGGTGTCGGTGCCGGTGGCGCCGGCGCACAGGCGCGCGGCCACGGCCGCCGCGGAGCCGCCGGAGGAGCCGCCGGGCACGCCGCCCTCGACCCAGGGGTTGCTCACCGCGCCGTAGAAGCTGGTCTCGTTGGAGGAGCCCATGGCGAACTCGTCCATGTTGGTCTTGCCCAGCATCACCGCACCGGCCTCGTTGAAGCGGCGGATCACGGTGGCATCGTAGGGGGCGATGAAGCTGTCCAGCATCTTCGAGCCACAGGAGGTCTTCACGCCGTTGGTGCAGAAGATGTCCTTCTGGGCGAGGGGCACGCCGGTCAGGGCGCCGGCATCGCCGGCCTTGATGCGGGCATCGGCGGCGCGCGCCTGCTCCAGGGCCTGCTCGGCGGTCACGGTGATGTAGCTGTTGAGGCGCCCGTCCAGACGCTCAATGCGGTCGAGGTAGCTGCGGGTCAGCTCCTCGCTGGAGAACTCGCCTGCCTTCAGTCCGGCAGCCAGTTCGGCAATCGTCTTATCGTGCATGGTCTATGCGTATCCCTGGCGGATAACCGCCACTTATCAATAGGTTATGGCAACAGGTCGCGAAATTACTCGATCACCTTGGGGACCAGGAAGAGGCCGGCCTCAACCGAGGGGGCGATGGCCTGGAATTGCTCGCGCTGGTTCTCCTCGCTGACCACGTCCTCGCGCAGGCGCTGGGCCATGTCCAGGGGGTGGGCCATGGGGGTGACACCGCTGGTATCGACCTGGCTCATCTGCTCGACCAGGTCGAGAATATTGGAGAGATTCTCCGCGTAGGCGGGGATATCCGCCTCGTCGATGGCCAGGCGCGCCAGGTGGGCGATCTGCTCCACGTCGCTTCTATCGAGGGACATGTCGGCTCCGTTTGTGGGTGGTTTTGCTGAAAAGGGTGAAACTTATCACAGTTGGCGCCTTGCCCAAAGACCCGGCGGGTCGCTACACTAGGCCGATCAAACACCACTGACTATAGATAATAAAACTCATGTTCAGCTTTCGCGGAATCTTCTCGTACGACATCTCCATCGACCTTGGCACTGCCAACACCCTGATCTACGTGCGCGGCGAGGGCATCGTCCTCAACGAGCCGTCGGTGGTCGCCATTCGCCAGGAGGGCAGCAATAACGCCAGCAAGCGTATCGCTGCCGTCGGTGCCGAGGCCAAGCAGATGCTGGGGCGTACCCCGGGCAACATCACCGCCATCCGGCCGATGAAGGACGGCGTGATCGCCGACTTCACCATCACCGAGAAGATGCTGCAGCACTTCATCCGCAAGGTGCACGAGGACAAGTTCAAGGTGTTCAAGCCCAGCCCGCGCGTGCTCATCTGCGTGCCCTGCGGCGCCACCCAGGTCGAGCGCCGTGCCATCAAGGAGTCTGCCGGCGGCGCCGGCGCCCGCGAGGTGTACCTGATTGAAGAGCCGATGGCCGCCGCCATCGGTGCCGGCATGCCTATCTCCGAGGCCTCCGGTTCCATGGTGCTGGATATCGGTGGTGGTACCACCGAGATCGCCGTGCTCTCGCTCAACGGCATCGTCTACTCCAACTCGGTGCGCATCGGTGGCGACCGCTTCGACGAGGCGATCATCAGCTACGTGCGCCGCAACTACGGCACCCTCATCGGTGAATCCACCGCCGAGCGCATCAAGCAGGAGATCGGCTCCGCCTACCCCAGCGCCGAGGTGCGCGAGATCGAGGTGCGCGGCCGCAACCTGGCCGAGGGCATCCCGCGCAGCTTCACCCTCAACTCCAACGAAATCCTCGAGGCCCTGCAGGAGCCGCTGGCCGGCATCGTCGGTGCGGTGAAGATGGGCCTGGAGCAGACCCCGCCGGAGCTGGGCGCCGACATCGCCGAGCGCGGCATGGTGCTCACCGGCGGCGGCGCGCTGCTGCGTGACCTGGACCGTCTGCTGATGGAGGAGACCGGCCTGCCGGTGGTGATCGCCGAGGACCCGCTGACCTGTGTCGCCCGCGGCGGTGGCCGCGCTCTGGAAATCATGGACGAGCACGGCGGCGAACTGTTCGCGGTCGAGTAAGACACCCGCGACGCGGAGGACAGCGCCATTAAACTGCTCTTCGCCCAGGGGCCATCCACTGCGACCCGGCTGCTCCTGCTGCTGGTACTGTCGGTGGCCCTGATCAACATGGACCACCGCCAGCACCATCTGGAGTCCATTCGCGGCGGCATCTCCCTGGTGCTCTCGCCGCTCAACTATCTGGTCAACCTGCCGGTACGTATCGGCAACTGGGCCAGCGAGACCCTCGCCACCCGCGAACAGCTGCAGGAGGAGAACACCCGCCTGCGTAGCGAGCGCCTCACCCTCAATGCACGACTGCAGCGCATGGCCTCCCTGGAGGAGGAGAATGCGCGCCTGCGGGCACTGCTCAAGTCTGCCCCCAAGGTGGCCGAGCGTCTGCTCATCGCCGAGCTGCTCTCCGTGGACTTCGACCCCTTCACCCGCCAGGTGATGCTCAACAAGGGCAGCGTCGCCGGCCTCTACGAGGGGCAGCCGCTGCTTGATGCCCACGGCATCATGGGCCAGTTGGTACACCTGGCCCCCTTCACCGCCACCGCCATGCTGATCACCGACCCCAGCCACGCCATCCCGGTGCAGTTCAACCGTACCGGACTGCGCGCGGTGGCCCTGGGCACCGGCTCCGCCGAGTTCATGGAGATCCCGCACATCCCCAATAACGCCAATATCCAAGTGGGCGACCTGCTGGTCACCTCCGGCCTGGGCGGGCGCTTCCCCGCCGGTTACCCGGTGGCAGAGGTGGTGCGTTTCGAACCTGACCCCACCCAGCCCTATGCCGAGGTGCTGGCCGCGCCCAGCGCCCACCTGGAGCGCAGCCGCGAGGTGCTGCTGGTGTGGCCGGTGGGCTGGGAAGAGGAGGCCGACCTGTGAGGAACGAACCGCTCCACGGCTCCTGGGTCATCGTCGCCAGCATGGCCGCTGCCCTGATGCTGACCATGCTGCCGCTACCGGACTGGGCCGAGCACGCCCGCCCCGAGTGGGTGGCGCTGGTGCTGATCTACTGGGTGATGGCACTGCCACAGCGCATCGGCGTGGGCGCGGCCTGGGTCTGCGGCCTGTTTCTGGATGTGGTGCGCGGCGCGGTGCTCGGACAACACGCCCTGGCACTGACGCTGATCGCCTTTATCACCCTCAAGCTGCACCTGCGCCTGCGCGTCTATCCGCTGTGGCAGCAGGCGACGGTGGTACTGATGCTGGTGGCCCTGGAGCAGATGCTGGTGCTGTGGATAAAGGGCTTTCTCGGTCTCTCCCCCGAGGGCTGGTTCTACTGGGTCCCGGCGCTGGTCAGTGCCCTGCTCTGGCCCTGGCTCTACCTGATCCTGCGTGACCTGCGACGCCACTTCCGGGTGAACTGACAGTGGCGCGGGTCGATACCCTCAAGGACCAGCACCGCGAGCTGCGTCAGTTTCGCGCCCGCGCCGTGGCCGCCGCGATTTTCTCCGTGCTGCTGCTGCTGATCCTCATCGCCCGCATGGTCTACCTGCAGGTGTTCAGCCACGAGCACTACACCACCCTCTCCACCAACAATCGTGTCAGTCTCGAACCGCTGGCCCCCACTCGTGGACTGATCACCGACCGCAACGGCGTGGTGCTGGCCGAGAACCTGCCCAGCTTCAGTGTCGAGATCATCCCCGAGCGCGCCGGCGACATTAACGACACCCTGCTCGCGGTGGGCGAGCTGCTGGAGGTACGTGAGCACGACATCAAGCGCTTCGCCCGTGAACTCAAGCGTCGCCGTCGTTTCGAGGGGATCCCGCTGCGCTTTCGCCTCTCAGATGACGAGGTGGCGCGCCTGGCGGTCAACCGCCACCGCCTGCCCGGCGTCGAGGTCACCTCCCGCCTGACCCGCCACTACCCCATGGGCGCACTGACTGCCCACTCGGTGGGCTACGTGGGCCGTATCAACGAGCGCGAGCTCAAGAGCCTGGACCCCACCAACTACAGTGCCACCCGCCGCGTCGGCAAGACCGGCGTGGAGCTAAGCCACGAGGGCTACCTGCACGGCAAGGTGGGCTACCAGCAGGTGGAGACCAACGCCCGTGGCCGGGTGTTGCGCGTGCTCGAGCGGATCCCGCCGGTGCCGGGACTGGACCTCAGCCTCAACATCGACATGCAGCTGCAGCGTGCCGCCGTGCAGGCCTTTGGCGAGGAGCGTGGCGCGCTGGTGGCGATCGAGCCGGATAGCGGCGCGGTACTGGCGCTGGTGAGCGTGCCCGGCTTCGACCCCAACCTCTTCGTTAACGGCATCGCCCCCAAGGCCTACGCCGAGCTGCGTGACTCCCGCGACCAGCCGCTGTTCAACCGCGCCCTGCGCGGCCAGTACCCCCCCGGCTCCACCACCAAGCCCTTTATCGGCCTGGTCGGGCTGGAGACCGGCGAGGTGGAGCCCTACGAGCGGGTCCACTGTCCCGGCTGGTACCAGCTCCAGGGCGATGACCACCGCTATCGCGACTGGAAGAAACTGGGCCACGGCGAAACCAACCTGGGCAAGGCGATCATCGAGTCCTGCGATGTCTACTTCTACGACCTCTCGCTCAACCTCGGCATCGACCGCATCTCCGAGTACATGCGGCGCTTCGGCTTCGGCCTGGCCAGCGGCATCGACATCGGTGGCGAGGCGGACGGCCTGATGCCGAGCCGCGAGTGGAAGCGACGGGTAAAGAGGGAGCCCTGGTTCCCGGGCGAGACCCTGATCACCGGCATCGGCCAGGGCTTCATGCTGGCCACCCCGCTGCAGCTGGCCCGCGCCACTGCCACCCTGGCCAACGGCGGCGTACCGCAGCAGCCGATGGTGGTACGCGCGGTCTCCCACCCGGACCAGGATGATATGGGACTGCTTGCCCCCAGCAGCGGTGAGCCGGTACCGATCGAGGACCCGGATCACTGGGCCTTCATCCGCCGGGCGATGATCAAGGTGGTCCACAGCGGTGCCGGATCCGCCCGTCGTATCGGCCATGGCATCGACTACACCATCGCCGGCAAGACCGGTACCGCCCAGGTCTTCTCCATCGCCCAGGACGAGGAGTACGACGAGAGCGAGATCGCCAAGCGTCTGCGTGACCACGCCCTGTTCATCGCCTACGCCCCGGCCGATGACCCCAAGATCGCCGTGGCGGTGGTCGTCGAGAACGGTGGTGGCGGCGGCTCGGTGGCCGCGCCGGTGGCGCGCCAGGTCATCGACGCCTACCTGAAGGAGCAACAGCCATGATCGGCGGTTTCGACACCACCCACGCCGAGCGCGGTCTCAGCTATCGCCTGCACCTGGACCTGCCGCTGCTCGGTGGCCTGCTGCTGCTGGCGGCGGTGGGGCTGGGCGTGCTCTACAGTGCCGGTGGTGAGAGTGAGGCGCTGATGCAGCGCCAGTTCCTGCGCCTGGGCGTGGCCTTCGCCGCGCTGTTGCTGATGGCACAGATTTCCCCGCAGACCCTCTTTCGCTGGACCCCCTGGCTGTATGCCGCCGGCATCGGCATGCTGCTGGCGGTGCTGGCGCTCGGGGTTACCGGCAAGGGCGCACAGCGCTGGCTGGACCTGGGGATCATCCGCTTCCAGCCCTCGGAGATGATGAAACTGGTGGTGCCGATGATGGTTGCCTGGTACCTGGCCGAGCGCCCCCTGCCCCCCTCGCCGCGACACCTGGCCGTGGCCCTGGTACTGGTACTCTTTCCCACCCTGCTGATCGCCAAGCAGCCGGACCTGGGCACCTCGCTGCTGATCGCCAGTTCCGGCATCTTCGT
>JBFFRO010000088.1:0-6781 GCA_041572995.1 Thiohalomonadaceae bacterium | reverse complement strand
TGAACACCGCCTTGAGTTGTTCTAGATCCAGACTCATGTAGGGTCCTTTATCCTTGACTCGTGGCTATACCTAGCCAGTGCTTACTAACTAAGAATACCCCCAGTGTGCTGTTTGGCGCCACATAGGATTATGCTCAACTATTGTGCCCTTCGAAGTCCTCGTACCCGGTGATAGTCGGGCTGTCATCGTGATCGCAAAGCGCTAGAATCGGCTGGCCACCAATCGTGTTATACCTGTGCAGGAAACGCCCTATGAACATCGCCGAGATCGCCGCTTACCGCTATACCACCAAGGTCTATGACCCAGAGCGCAAGCTCGATTCCGCGCTGATGGAGCAGCTCAAGGCGCTGCTCCACCTAGCCCCGTCATCGGTTAACTCCCAGCCCTGGCACTTTATCTTTGCCGAGAGCGACGAGGCCCGTGCACGTATTGCCGAGTCGACCAGCGGCCCGTATGGCGGCAACGAGGCCAAGGTACGTGATGCCTCCCATGTAGTAGTGCTGTGTGCCCGCAGCGAGCTGAGTGATGAGCACCTGGCACAGGTGCTGGCACAGGAGGAGCGCGACGGACGCTTCCCCACGCCGGAGGCCAGGTCGGCACAGCAGAAGGGACGCGGCTTTTACGTCAATCTGCACCGGCAGACGCTCGGCGATACCGGGCAGTGGATGGAGAAACAGGTTTACCTCGCCTTGGGTAGCCTGCTGTTCGCTGCCGCCGCGCTGTCGATCGACAGCACGCCGATCGAGGGTTTTGACCGTGAGGTTCTGGATGAGGTGCTGGGGCTGAGGGAGAAGGGGCTGCGCTCGGTGGTGCTGGTTGCCCTGGGTTATCGCAGCGACGATGACCCCAACGCGGTCACTCCCAAGTCACGCCTGCCGCTGGAGCAGGTGGTGAGCCAGATATAAGAAAAGGGGGGATGGCCGTGGCCATCCCCCCTTTTTCTGGATGAGCGACAGGCGCGGCTTAGGCGGCCTGCTCGTCCTCGCCCTTCTCCTGGGCTTCCTGCAGCTCCTTGAGCTCTTGCTCCAGCTGCTTCTTCTCCTTGCGCAGGGTGGAGGCAGCCTGTTCGGCCTTCTTGCGGGCATCCGCCTCATCCATCTTCTGCTTCTGCAGCTTCTTCATCTTCTTCACCACGTTCTCCGGGGTGTCGGAGAGGGTGGTGCTGATCGCCTTGATGGCGCGATCCTTCTCGGCCACGGAGGCCTTGAGCTGCTTGATCTGACGCTCGCTTTCGGCGCGCGAGTTGCTCAGCTGCTGCTCCAGCTTCTGTGCCTGCTCCTGGCTTTCGGCCAGCTCGGCCTTCACCGCATCCAGCGCCTTCTGGGTGTCGGCCATCTGCTGCTGGGCCTCGGCGATACGGCGTTCGGCCTCCTCGCGGGCCTCGTTGATGCTGGTCTCAGCATCGGCTGCGCGCTTCAGGGCCTCGTCCAGCGCCTGCTGGAGCTGCTCCTGGGTGTATTCCTTGTCGAGCTTCAGCGTCTTGGCCGCTGCATCCATCATAATCTGCTTGCTGATCGCAAGGTCTTTCCAGACTTTGAGCTGTAAATCAGTATCGGTCACGTGTTCTCCTCGTAACAGGGTGGTGTTACTACGGGGATTGAGGGCAATTTTAAGGGAGCGCGCGAATATACAGGAAAAACGGCATTAAATCAACAAGATACACAGGCGGCCTGGCGGCCATCGGAACGAGGCCCGGCTGGGGCAGGTTTGGGCGCCCGGGATGATGGCTGGAGCCCAGTGATTACGGCCGTATCAGGCGATAACCGGGGCGCGAGGAGACCCGCGTAAGCCCCTGACAGGCCAGGATATAACCGGCGGCAGTTAGCGCTGCGGCCTAATCCATTTGGACATGGTCTTGAACATCACCTCGGGATCGACGGGCTTGGCAATATGGTCGTTCATTCCCGCCTCAATGACCGCCTCCCTGTCGCCCTTCATGGCGTTAGCCGTCATGGCGATGATAGGCAGGGCGGCGAATCGCTCCTGCTGGCGAATCCTGCGGGTGGCCTCGTAGCCGTCCATTACCGGCATTTGGCAGTCCATCAATACGCCGTCGACCGTCTGCTCTTCAAGTATGTCGAGCGCCTCCTGGCCATCGTTGGCAATGATGACCTCCATGCCGTTCATGCTCAGTAGCTCACGGGCGAGCTCCTGGTTGATTTCATTATCTTCAACCAGCAGGATGCGGCAGCCGTTCAGCACATTGAGTGCATCGCTCGCAGCCTTCTCTTCAGCGGCCCGCCTTTCATCTCCAAGCTCCTCCGGCTGTGTTTGCAGGCGCACGGTGAAGTAAAAGGTGCTGCCCGAGCCCGCCTCGCTCTCTACCCATATTTTTCCGCCCATCAGCTCAGTCAGCATGCGAGAGATCACCAGCCCCAGGCCGGTGCCGCCGTAGATGCGCGTGGTGGAGGTGTCGGCTTGGCTGAAGGGGAGAAAGAGCTTTTCCTGCTGCTCTGCGGTCATACCGATTCCGGTGTCGCTGACCGAGAACTGCAGCAGCGCCTGACCCTCATCCAGCTCCAATGGCATAACCCTGATAGCGACTCGCCCACCGCTATGGCAGAACTTGACAGCGTTTTCCCCCAGGTTGTTGAGGATCTGTGCGAGGCGTAGTGGATCCCCCGCCAAGCTGCGGGGGACATCGGGTTCGATCTCTACCGTGACGCGTATGCCCTTTTCATCGGCCTTCAGCTTGATCAGATCAATGGTGCCTCTGATAACGCCGGTGATGTCGAATCGCTTCTCTTCGATCTCTAGCCTACCGGCCTCGATCTTCGAAAAGTCCAGAATGTCATTGAGGATGCGCAGCAAAACCTTGGCCGAGTTATGGGCCTTGGAGATGAAGTTTCGTTGTTTCTCATCCAGCTCACTCTGCAGGGCAAGGTGAGTCATGCCAATGACCGCGTTCATCGGCGTGCGCAGCTCGTGGCTCATATTGGCCAGAAAGACGCCTTTTGCCTGGTTGGCCACCTCGGCATCGTTTTTCGCCGTGATGAGCTGTTGCTCACGCTGGATTGCCTGAAACCGCAGAGCCAGGGACTCGCGGATGCTGGAGTTAATCTGACGCCCACCCGAGATGATCACCGCCATGTATAACAGGGTGAGGATTCCCATCAGAAACCCGAGGCCGTCACCATCGGCAAACATCCTTAAACCCAGGGGTGTCAGCATGCTGGCGGTGAAGAGGATGACGGCGCTGAAACTGGCAGAGAGCTTAATCAGTCCGCCGGCAGTAATGCCGGCGAAGATGACGATGATAAGTAGTCGTTGATCGGCAGAGATATCGGAAAACAGCAGCCAGGGGACGGCGCCCCATGCGATCCCCGATAGCGCCAGGCCAAAGAGGAACCGGTTTTCCCATGCCGGCATGGCATTGCGATCTTCCGAACAGTTCAGGTAGCTGTGGCGGAGAGCCAGCCGGTAGAGGTCGCCCGCTGCCATGAAGCCGAGCCAGATTAACAAAAGGCTATGGGGGCTATTCGCCCAGCTGATGGCGACGATCACCAGGGCATTGAGGAAGGTGGCCGCGAGTGAGCCAGGAAGTGGTTTGTAGAGCAGTAGGAGCCGTTCCCGTCGGAGGTTGTCTTCGATGCTCGGTAGTTCAGTGGACATGCTCGCCGCCTTGTTAACAAAGACATAGTGTCATACTGACTTTTCAAGTATAACGAATCCTGTCTCACTCAGCGTAGCGAGCACCGGGCGGTTTTAGCGTCGCCCGCGTCCCTTCTTCTTCGGTTTGTCGTCACGCAGCTTCAGAGTGTTGCCCATAAAGCTCTTGCCGGCCAGCCCGGACATCGCCGCTGCAGCCTCATGCCCTTCCATATCAATCAGGGCGAAGCCGCGATTACGGCCACTAAAGATGTCCCTGGGCATTTGAATCCTTCTTACCACGCCGTATTCAGAGAAGAGCTGCTTAACCTCCTCCTCGCTGGCCTCGTTATTGAGGTTGCCTAAGAATATGGTCTTCATTTACCCGACTCCTTTAGTTGAGCGTGCTGCTAATCATCACGCTGACCCATGATGTCAGCCCGTATAGATCCACCAGGCTGTGGGCATGAAATGAAACAGGCCGGCTTTTCACTCACCCCGGAAGGTGAGGAAAAGCCGGCCTGTTTGGGTTCGGGTGAGGTCGTTGAGAGCTCACCCGACAGGGAAGCAGCGTTTACGCGAGGTTAACGTTGCTGGCCTGCGGGCCCTTGGGGCCATTCTCAAGCGTGAAGGTCACGGCCTGACCCTCAGCCAGGGTCTTGAAGCCAGAACCCTGAATCGCGCTGAAGTGAACAAACACGTCATCGCCACCATCGTTCTGGGAAATGAAGCCGAAGCCCTTGGATTCGTTGAACCACTTAACAGTACCTGTAGTCATGTAATCAATACCTTTGAATAGTAAAAATGGGTAGGGATATGCGTACAGGTAAAGAAGGAGATTTGAGAAGTATCTTTTGGAGAGAACTGCTGAAATGAACCACACAATATCTGTAGCAATGGAGACTATAGTCTATTAGTAAGCAATAAGATAGTTTTTTTTTCTGGGGGGCTATCGGGTACCCGGCGGTCACTCAATGAGTGGCGGCCTACCCCCCTCGGAGCAGGCCGCCGCTCTGTGCTTAGGCCTTCTTCAAGACCACGGCGAACTCGCTGCCGGCCTCGTCATAGACACTCCCTGCCACATCGGCATAGAGGGCCTCCATGCTGAAGCCGCGGTGCTCAACCTCCTCACGTAGCGACGCAGGGCTGAAGGACTGCAGCCAGTTGTAGACCTCCCACTCCCGATCCCGGGTAAAGAGCACGTACTTGTCGAGCACCACGGACTCTTCCCCATAGATGAAGGTATTCAGGAAGCCGTAGTACTCCTCCGCGGCCCAGAAGCCGTTGAGCAGGTTGGGGGCGTACTGTGCAACCTCCTCTCGCTGGGCAAAGCTGGCCAGGCTGTACACATCGAGCAGCACGTGGCCGCCGTCATCCAGCAGGCTGTGGAAGCGGGCCAGCAGCTGAGCGCGTTGCTGCGGGCTCAGCGCACAGAAGTCGCACATCAACAGGGTGATGAGGTCGAAGCGTGTCTCACTCTCGAACTGCAGGTAGTCCTGGTTGAGATAGTAGATCGACAGCGATGCCTTCTCCGCTTCGGAGCGGGCGTAGTCGATGGAGCGAGATGAGAAGTCGATGCCAGTGACCTCGGCATCCAGCTGGGCGAAGCGCTGGGTGTAGAGGCCGGGGCCGCAGCCGAAGTCGCAGATCCGGCTGCCGGCCCCGATGCCGAAGCGCTCTTTTATCCACGCCACCGAGCGCTCGACAAACTCGGCACGGCGCGAGGCCATATCGAGATCCGGGTTGAGGTGAAGCTGCCGCATCTGGCCCGATGTGTGTTCATCGGTCCACAGATCGGCTGCGGTGTAGCGCGACCATACCGCGGGTCGCTGATTGATCAGCTTGAGTTTTTCAAACATGTCGTGATCCTGAAAAGTGGTAAAAACGGATCAGCGACAATAAAGGCGGGTATCGTTAGACCAACGCGAGAATTGCCACTGATACAGAGGGTTGGATTACGTTTTTGGCGAACATCGGGCACCTCCTTATCGGTAGCAGTTGATTGGGGCGGGAAATATAACACGGGCGGCATGCGGGCAAAAGGCCGCCGGCCTTTAGCCCTGTGCCTGCCCCACTGGCTCGCGAAGTCAGCGATTTAGAATGTCGGCGAGACCTCCGGGTCGGCGCCAGAGAGCAGGGTATCCACCTGGATCATGGCCTCCATCTTCAAAAGCAGGCCCTCAATCTCGGAGAGACCATCGATCTTATCCAGCACCTTATCGTTAATGATAAAGCTGACGGACACCTCCAGCCGCTGGGTCTCCTCGTCATAGGTGGGATTCACATCGACGTTACCACCGGACTGGGTAAAGGCCCCCATCACCTGGCGCAGATGCAGGCTGGGCTTCATCTTCAGGAACTCGGAGTAGAGGTCGGCAAACTCGTTGTTGGAGAGGCCATGCTTCGCATTGAGCACGGTGTACTGGTCATTGCTGAGCGTGGCATCGACCTGGTGGTCGTTGTCCTTGTACTTCTTGCCCAGCTCCAGCTCCATGTTGTCGAGGTAGGTACGGGCCATCTCGACGACGAGCCCTTCGTGCTTTTCCAGCAGAGTAGTGTCCATATCGTTCCGATCAATAGGCTTGTGGTTGTTATAGGGTATAGGTTTGCATAGTCACTGGGTGAAAGTCGACACAGATCACGACTGCGATAATGCCAGGGGGCAGAGAGGGGTGGCGAGATGCGATTGATGGCCGACTAGCTATAGTTGCTTGAAAACGTCCGCTGTCGCCCTAATCACCCGTATAACCTATCTATCATTACTAGTGGAGCATGTATGTTTTACGGAGTCAGCCATATTGTGGTGCCGGTGTCGGACCTCGAAGCCAGCATCAATATCTGGAGTAATGTGATGGGGTTCACGGAATCACACCGTGGCGAAGGGTATGTGGACATGGACTCCGGTAATGTCGCCATTCGGCTGATGCAGGTGCCCCACGTCGAATCCAGTGTCTCCATTCGCCTGAGTGTTCGGGATGTGGGGGCGGCCTACGAGGAGCTGCTGGCGGCCGGAACCCGTTCGCGCTATGCGCCCATGCATACCCCGGACCTGGAGGAGATGGCCTGTGTGACGGACCCCAACGGTCACGCCATTATCGTCTGGCGTCCCCTGACCGAAGATGAGTGGGATTTTGTGCCTGAGCTGCCCAAGCAGGGTGAATGGTACCCCGACGCCGAGGAACTGCTGAAGCG
>JBFFRO010000087.1:0-6787 GCA_041572995.1 Thiohalomonadaceae bacterium | reverse complement strand
TCGCCGTGCCACTCCGGCATCAGCTGTTTGCTCGACCAGACACGCCAGCGGTCACCCTTGACCTCGAACTTCACCTCGGCCATCACCTGCTCGCCATGCTCCCACAGGTGGGTAACGGTCTGGCCGTTGAGGCCGCGCAGGTCGGAGAAGTAGATCACCTTCTCGGTGCCAGGCGCAAGTCGCTCCAGTCGGTCGCTGGGGCTACGGTTCTCCACCGCACTGGTGAACTGGGAACGGGCGACCCGCCCCTGAGGCTTGGCGGCCTCGGCCGGGGCAGCCTCCGCTGCGGCCTCAGGAGCCTCTGCTTCAGGTGCTGCGACCTCGGGTGCGGCAGCCTCGGCCGCTGCCGGCTCAGCGGCCGAGGCGGCGGGGGCCATCTCCTCGGCACTCAGCGGTGCGGCAGACAGGCCCAAGCAAAGGATCAGGACGGGGTGGATACGGTATTTGGTCATGGCTCTCTCCCTGTTTATGTGTAAATCTGGGAAAGAGCCTAACAGCCGTCGGGTAGGTTTGGCGTGACCTCAATCACACCCCATCGGTAAAGATGAAGGGCACGCTGCCCGACTGGCGGTAGGCATCCGTCCCAACCACGGTGCCATCGGCCACCGCAGCACGGGCCTCGCGAAGGGCCTGCTCGATGCGCCGGTCGGCAATGTGGTAGCGCGAATCCAGACCAATGGCGTCGATACCGGAACAGTCCTCACCGAAGACGTGGCGATAGAGTCCACTCATCATGTTGTAACGCCCGCTCATGAGCATATTCACTGCCTGCTTCACCCGCGCCTCCTCGGCCTCACCATGGACGAAGAAACCGGTCACCAGCATCACCGAGATGGCGTGCAACACGTCGTACTGCACATGGGCGATAAACACGGAGAGATGCTCGCGGTTGAGCGGTAGCTCCTGCTCCCAGGCACCGCGCACCATGCCGCCCAGCAGCAGGGTGAAGAACTCCGGCACCCCCCACTCCATGCCCAGGCCAACCGAGGCCAGGGCCTCCAGCTCGGAGAAGCGCGGGTCACCGGCGACGATGCGCTGGATGAGCACGTTATCGGCCACCTCCGGCAGCAGCGGTACATCCTGCTCGGCGAAGGGAATATTCAGCCCCTCGAAGAGGCGACGGTACATGACGATGTGGGTGGTCGAGGCGAACAGACCGCCGAGGCTGGGGTAATCCTCAATCTCGTGACTGCCCACACCGTACTCGTCAGCCAGCAGCTGGGCCAGCACGATTTGGGTCAGTTCGGAGATGCGCTCGTTGAGGTTGCCATAGGGCAGCGACATCACCCCGGCGAAACGCCCCAGGGCCAGGGCCACACACTGGCGGGTGTTCTTCACCTGGTTGAAATAGTTAAGGGCGAAGCCACTCAGCTGCTCCGGGGTGTAGCGGCCCTCGAAGATACGCGCGAAGAAGGGGTGGCGCCACACTGGGTGCTCCATCACATGCTCGTGCAACTCCATGAACAGCCGCTCCAGCTCGCCCTCACGGAACAGCGGCAGGCGGTGGATGGGGTTATCGGCACCGGCAGCGGCACGTAGCGCGGCCATCTCCCTCGACAGCGGGTTATCGGCATCATCCAGCTCGCCGATCACCTGGCGGAAATCGGCCTGCTGCCCCTGCTTGAAGCGCTCGAGGATGGTCTCCACCTCCAACTCCAGCAGCTCGGGAATGTGGTGTACCTCGGGGGGCAGGCGGGGGCCTTCGGGGGTGATGCGCAGCAGGTCGCCGACCCACCGCTCGCGCTGTTCGCTCATATCGCTGATACCGTTCATGGGGGGAAGATGGCGGCGGGGGTTAACTCTATCAAGCCCGGGCCGTCGAAAAAAGCACCGATCATGGGCTAACATGAGGCTATGACAAACGAAAATAGTCGCCACGCCCCCCTCCCCGTCGCCATCAGCGCCTGCCTGCTGGGTGAGAAGGTGCGCTACGACGGTGGCCACAAGGCCAACGACTACCTGATGGCCACTCTCGGGCGCTGGTGTGACTTCCAGACGTTCTGCCCCGAGGCTGGGGCCGGGCTGGGCATACCGCGCCCGCCGGTACGCCTAGTGGGCGATCCGGAGGCCCCGCGTGCCGTCGGCGTGCGCGACCCCTCGCTGGATGTCACCGAGGCAATCCGCGACTACGCCACCCGCACCCTCCCCTCGCTGGAGGGGGTGGCTGGGGTAATCCTCAAGAACCGCTCCCCCAGCTGCGGCATGGCGCGGGTCAAGGTCTACCGCGAGGGGGCAGCACCACGCATGGGCCGCGGCCTGTTCGCCGATGCCCTGCTGCAGGCCATGCCCTGGCTGCCGGTCGAGGAGGAAGGGCGCCTGGGCAACCCGGTCCTGCGCGATAACTTTCTGGAGCGCCTGTTCTGCTACCGCCGCTGGCAACTGGAGGTGGAGAGCCAGCCCAGCCGTGCCGCCCTGGTCGGCTTCCACAGCCGCCAGAAGATGGTGCTGCTGGCCCATGGTGCCGTCTACTACCGCCAACTGGGGCAACTGGTGGCCGAGGCGGGCAAACGGTCACTGGAGGAGTTGCTGCGTGACTACCGCGACGGCCTCATGGCAGCACTGCGCCACCAGGCCACCCCCAGGCGCCAGGCCAATGTGCTGCATCACCTGCTCGGCTACCTGAAGCGCTCACTCTCGGCCGAAGAGAAACAGGAGATGCTGGGGCTGATCGACGAGTATCGCCGTGGCGAGCTGCCGCTCATCGCCCCGCTGACCCTGCTGCAACACCACTTCCGCCGCCACCCCCACGACTACGTCATGGAGCAGGCCTACCTCTGGCCCTCGGTGGCCGAGCGCCAGCTGCGCCTGGGACCGGGCTAAGCTAGATCAGCCCGAAAAGAAAAAGGCCGTGCCCCGAAGGGACACGGCCTTTTTCATGTCGAGGTGAGCGCGGCTCAGGCGCCAGGGTACTCGGCCAGGCCGGGGTTACCCTCAACGTTGAGCAGCTTGGGCGTATTGAGCTTGTCGATACGCGCCTCCTTCACATCACGCAGATAGTCGGCCACCACCTCCCAGATCGGGGCTCCGGGGGACTGCGAACCGACGGTGGCCCAGCCGGCCACCTTGTAGCTCTTCTCCGCCTCGATGGCGGTGCCATCGTCCAGCTGCATGGCGCTGACGCGGTTGCCGATACTGGCGGTGGGGTCGCAGACGTAGTCCATGCCGGAGACACGCACCATATCGCCGCCCTGCTGGTAGTAGGGGTCCTCGTTGAAGAGGTTGTCCATCACATCCTCAAGGATGATCTTGATGTCGGCGCCGGTCATCTCGCGGACATAGGTCTCCGGGTAGGTGGTGCCGGTCTGGTCCATCACGTGCTCCATGGTGATGGCCTGGCCGGGCAGCACCGTGGTGCCCCAGCGGAAGCCGGGGGAGAGGGCGATCTGTGCATCGCCGACCACGCGCTGGGCATCGCAGATGATCTGGTCGAAGGTGCCGTTGAAGTTGCCGCGACGGTAGAGCAGGTCGCCGGCCACTGCCAGCTCCTCGTTGAGCTGACCGAGGTAGGGCTTGCGCACCTCATCGATGTAGGCCTGCATCTCCGCATCCGCATCGATCAGGTTGGAGAACACCGGCAGCAGGCGGTAGCGCCAGTCACGCAGCTTGCCGTCACGCACATCCAGGTCCATCACGCCGAGGAACTTGCCGTTGGAGCCGGCGTTGGTGACCAGGGTCTGGCCGCCGCTGTTCTTGACGATGGAGGGGGCCGGCATGCCGTCATGGGTATGGCCGCCGAAGATGACATCGACGCCGCTGACGACCGAGGCCATCTTCAGGTCCACGTCCATGCCGTTGTGGGAGATCACTACCACCAGGTCCGGGTTCTCGTTCTCGCGGATCTCATCGACCAGCTCCTGCATCTCGGCATCCTTGATGCCGAAGGTCCAGTCGGGGATGAAGCGCGAGGGGTTGGCGATGGGGGTATAGGGGAAGGCCTGGCCGATCACCGCGACGCGGGCACCGCCCACCTCGCGCATGGTGTAGCGCTTGAAGGCGGCACCGCTGTCCTCGTCATAGCCGGCAAAATCCTCGAAGCGGTAGTCGAACATCGCCTCGTCGCGCACATTGACGTTCTGGGCCACGAACTCGCCGTCGAAGGCCTCAATGTTCTTCAGCACCTCCTCGTCGCGGTAGGTGAACTCCCAGTGACCGGTCATGATGTCCACGCCCAGCTTGTTACAGGCGCCGACCATGTCCATGCCACGGGTCCACAGCGCGGTGCCCGAGCCCTGCCAGGTATCACCGCCATCGAGCAGCAACGAGTTGCCATCGCCGCGCTCGGCGCGCAGGCGCTTGACTAGGGTCGCCAGATGGGCGAAACCACCGACCTTGCCGTACTTCTGTGCCGCCTCGCCGAAATTGAGGTAGCTGAAGGCGTGCGCCTCAATGGAGTTGGGGGCGATTCCGAAGTGCTTGAGCAGCTTGTCGCCAACCAGGTGCGGGGCCTTGCCGTAGGCGCCGTGCAGGCCCAGATTGACATTGGGCTCACGGAAGTAGACAGGGTTAAGCTGGGCGTGACTGTCGGTGATGTGCATCAGGGTCACGTTGCCGAACTTGGGCACCTCATAGAGGTCGGACGGCCCCTTGGCGCGTAAGGTGTTGCAACCGGGTAGCATCCCGGCGGCACCGGCAATACCCATCATCTGGATAAACTGGCGGCGACTGATAGACATACAGAACTCCTCTCGAATTTTAGGGGGTTTATTGTTATCGCCGTCGGCATTGCCGCGACGTGTCCCCGAGGCTTGCGCCCCGAGGGGAGGGCTCACTCCGATAAGCCTGTGCCACGAACCAATGCCGTGGGTGTCCCTGAGGAAGATCTCTCCCGATTGTATGCCATGCGTAGCAGCTCATCCAGAGCAGGCAACGCGAGCCCCCTGTCACGTTCACGACAACTGAGCGCATTTGTCGGCTTATTCACACAAAAAAAACCGGGAAATTAACCGGATAAGCGTCTATCATAGGCAACGAGTATTAACCGACGGACACCGGCAATGGACGGAATTGACAACGCCCGCCACGACCTCGACGACGCCCAGGGCTGCCTGGAGACGGCCATCGAACTGCTTAGCAGTATCGACAACGATGCTCCCACCGAAGGCCTGGAGGGGGTGATCGGCGAACTGCGCGGCCTCTATCAGAATCTCGAGCGCACCGCCTCGCGACTGGATCAGGTCTCGCGCAAGCCCGAAGCCTGACCCCCCTTATGCCCAACAACCGCCGCCTGCTACTGCGCGTAGCGGTCAAGCTGATGCTCGGCCTCAGTCTGCTCGCCCTGCTCTGGCTCTTCATCAACGCCCGCGAGCCTGCCGAGCCCGAGCCTGCCGAGGCCTTTCCCCTGCCTGCACTGGCCCCAGGCGAGCTGTACAAGCTTGAGTGGCGCGGGCGACGCATCCTGGTGCTGGCCTATGACCCGGCCCTGCTGGAGGTGTTAAAGGGGCGGCGCCTGCACGCAGCCCTGGCCGACCCTGACGATCAACTCCCCCGGCGTCTCGCCTACCCCGGCCTGCTGGTAGCCCTGGACTACGGCGGTGAACTGGGGTGCCCGCTGAAGTGGCGCGGGACAGAGGCATCCGATACCACCCAGCCCTGGTACGGTGGTCTGGAGGACAGCTGTCGTGGCAGCCGCTACGACCCACTGGGACGCATCTACGCAGAGGCCAACTGGGGCATGAATCTGGCGCAACCCCAACACCGGTTCGAAGGCAACACCCTGCTCCTTGGCGGCGAATAGCGTAAAATACGCCATACCCTCCCCTGAATTCCGGAAAGAGCGATGAGTGAAAATCAGAGCTGCGCCATCTATCGCAGCAAGAAGAAGGACGAACACTACCTGTTCGTGAAGAAGAAGGATGACTTCTCCGAGGTGCCGGAGGCGGTGCTCAAGGTGCTGGGCGGCCTGGAGTTTGCCATGGAACTGGAGCTGGTGCCCGGCAAACAGCTGGCCCGCAGCAACAGCGACGATGTGATCGCCAACCTCGCCAAGCAGGGCTTCCACCTGCAGACCCCACCCCCCGCCCACGAGGCGGTCGAGGCGCTAATGACCCGCATCGGCGAGCAGGCGCAGAAGGAGTAGGGCCCCGGCCCCCTGCAAACAAAAAGCCGGGCAATGCCCGGCTTTTTTCGTTTCCTGCCAGCGACGATACCGCGGCGGCCTACGGTGCGATAAGGTCGAGAACGCTATCCAGACCGCCGTGATTGATGGCCACGTCGGCCTCGGCCTGCACCTTGGGCTTGGCCCGGTAGGCGACACCAAGACCGGCAGGCTCCATCATCAGCAGGTCGTTGGCGCCATCACCCATGGCCACCACCTGGCTCGGCGTAATTCCCAGCTCGGCGCACAGCTCATGCAGGAAATCGCGCTTGGCCACCCCGTCGATCACCCCACCGACCACCTTGCCGTTGAGCTTGCCCTCGTCCATGTCGAGGACGTTGGCGCGGGTGTAGTCCAGCCCCAGGCGTGACTGCAGCCGCTCGGTGAAGAAGGTGAAACCGCCGGAGACCAGGGCAAAGCGCACCCCCTTCCCCTTCAGCCCCGCCAGCAACGTCTCGGCGCCGGGGTTGAGCTGCAGGCGCTCCTCGTAGACCCGCTGCAACACCCCCTCATCCAGCCCCTTAAGCAACGCCACGCGCTGGGTCAGCGAACCGGTGAAGTCGATCTCACCGCGCATCGCCGCCTCGGTGATGGCCGCCACCTCCGGCTTGATGTCGGCGAAATCGGCGATCTCATCGATGCACTCGATGGAGATGAGGGTGGAGTCCATGTCGCTAATCACCAGCCGCACCG
>JBFFRO010000086.1:0-6843 GCA_041572995.1 Thiohalomonadaceae bacterium | reverse complement strand
CTCCCATGCTCTGCGCCGCCTCGGCGCTGGGCACCATACCCATGACCAGAATGGCGATAAAGAAGTAGCCCAGCGCATAGACAAAGGCCACCCCCTTCTCCAGCTCCAGGGCGTGACGAAAGACGTTGGCGGCCACCGCCAGGTTCCAGCCGATCACCAACAGGTAGAGCAGCAGGGACAGGCCGTCGCTCATCTCCAGCAGCACCACCGGCAGCAGCAGCAGGCCCAGCAGGGTCTCACACCAGGCCAGAGCGGCGAGGCTCTGTGTGACCCGGTTGCCGCGCCGGTGCAGGGTGAGTGCGGCATGCATCACCGCCACCAGTACCAGGGTGGCCAGCAGCGCGGTGAGCAGGGCGTAGCCGGTACTACTCTCGCCGGAGCTCAGGATCACGCCGGTGCCAAAGTGCAGGCCCAGCGCCGGGATCAGCTGGCGGGTTTCGGCGGATAGGCGCTGCGGACCGCAACGCATGGCCATCAGGCAGAACAGGGTCGAAAGTGGCGGGATCACCGCGGCTCCTCGGCTTACGGATAAAGCGGCATGATAGCCTCGCCGGGGCGCGCCCGACAACGAACAGCCGGTATACTGTGGTAAACCGTTTAAGGGATCACCATGGATCATCTCTACATCGACACCCCCGAGGCCCTGGCCGAACTCTGCAGCGAGCTGCGCCGTGAGGAGTGGCTGGCGCTGGACACCGAGTTCCTGCGCGAGCAGAGCTACCGCCCCCGCCTGTGCCTGATACAGGTGGCCAACAGCCACGTCATCGCCTGCGTCGATCCGCTGGCGCTGGACATTGAGCCGCTACTCGATGTGCTCTACGAGCCGGGTATTACCAAGGTGCTGCATGCTGCTGGCCAGGACCTGGAGATTTTCACCACCCTGTGCGGCACACCGCCCGCGCCCATTTTCGATACCCAGATCGCGGCCACCGTGCTCGGTCAGGGGGAGCAGGTAGGCTATGGCGCACTGGTGCAGACGGTACTGGGGCTGCAGCTAGAGAAGACCCAGGCGCGAACCGACTGGTGTCGCCGCCCACTCAACGAGGAGCAGCTCAACTACGCTGCCGACGATGTGCGCCACCTGCGCGAGGTGTTCCACGCCCAGCGCCGCCAGCTGCAGGAACTGGGGCGCGATGAGTGGCTGACTGAGGACTTTGCCGAGCTGAGCAATCCGGCCCGCTACACGGTGGAGCCGGAAAAGGCGTGGCGCAAGGTGAAGGGGGCCTCGCGCCTGAAGCCGGCGCAACTGGCAGTGCTGCAACAGCTGGCTGCCTGGCGCGAACAGCGCGCGGTACAGTTGGACAAGCCGCGGCGCTGGATCCTCAAGGATGACCCACTGCTCGACCTGGCCCGGCAACAGCCGAAAACCCAGGACAAAATGAGCCACATTCGCGGCCTCGATGCCGGGCTGCTCAAGCGCTCCGGCAACGAACTGCTGGATCTGATCGAAAAGGCCCAGGCCACCCCCCGGGAGGCGTGGCCCAGCCTGCCCAAGGGCCCGCGCCTGAGCCCTGCCCAGGAGCCGCTGGTGGACCTGGGCATGGCGCTGCTGCGCGAGCGCTGCCGCGAGCAGAACATCAGCCCCGGGGCAGTGGGCTCACGCAAGGAAATCGAGGCGCTGCTGCACGGCGAGGATAGCGAACTGCCGCTGCTGCACGGCTGGCGCCGGGCGGTAGCCGGCGAGACGCTGCAGCGACTGTTTGCCGGTGAGTTGAGCCTGTCGGTCGCGGAGGGCGGGCTGCAGTACACGGCCTAATGCCGCGCCGATGAGCAAGCACCCCGTCCCCCACCCCTGGCGCCACGGCAACCGCTGTCGCCTGCTGGTGGATGGCGGCAGCTTCTTCCCGGCCATGCTCCAGGCCATCGCCCACGCCCGGCGCAGCGTTCACCTGGAGCTCTACCTCTTCGAATCGGGCCAGCTGGCCGATCGCTTTATCGACGCATTCATCGCCGCTGCGACTCGCGGCTGCGCCGTGCGCCTGCTACTGGATGACTACGGCAGCGCCAAACTGAGCGAAAGCGATCGCCAGCGGCTGCGCCAGGCAGGCGTCGAGCTGGCCCTCTACAACCCACTGCACTACGGCTCGCTGCGACGCAGCCTGTTTCGCGACCATCGCAAGCTACTGCTGCTGGATGGGCGCATCGCCTTCACCGGCGGTGCCGGCATCACCGACGAGTTCGCCCGCCCGCCGCAGCAGCGGGGCTGGCACGAAACCATGGTGGAGGTGCGCGGGCCGGTACTGCGCGACTGGCAACAGCTGTTCGCCAACAACTGGCGACTATGGTCAGGCCGACAATTGGAGAGCGAGCGCTACTACCCCCGCCCGCTGGCCGGGGGGCTGCCGGGGCGGGTGGTGGTCAATGCCCCCACCACCCACATGGCGGTTAGCCGCTCGCTGATCAAGCAACTGCGCAAGGCACGCCAGCGGGCCTGGATCAGCACCGCCTATTTCCTCCCCTCGTGGAAGCTGCGCCGTGAACTGCGGCGTGCTGTTGAACGCGGGGTGGATGTACGCCTGCTGCTGCCCGGGCCGTTCACCGACCACAGCCTCATCCGCCAGGCCGGTCGACGCTTCTATGCCCGCCTGTTGCGCGCCGGAGTGAGGATCCATGAATACCAGCCGCGTTTCCTGCACGCCAAGGTGTGGTTGTGCGATGACTGGGCTGCAGTCGGTTCCGCCAATATCGATCGCTGGAACCTGCGCTGGAACCTGGAGGCCAACCAGGAGTGCCGGGGCGGCGCCTTTATTGCCGAGGTGGAGAATTTCTTCCTCGATGATTTCGCCCAGAGCCTGGAGATCGGTATCGACGACTGGCAGGCGCGCTCGCGCCTGCGCCGTTTCATGGAATGGTGGACCGGCAAGGTCGATGTTTGGGTCGACCGCCTGAGCCAGCGCCTGGGAAAAAAGTAGTTATTCCTCGTCTTTACCCAGGTAGCGCTCCAGCACCGCATAGAACTGCTTCACGTTAATGGGCTTGGTGAGATAGTCATCGAAACCGGCCTCACGCCCCTTCTCGATATCCTCGGCCATGGCGTTGGCAGAGAGGGCGATGACCGGCACCTCACGCAGTGCCTCCATATCGCGCAGGTGACGCACCACCTCGAAGCCACTCATGCCGGGCAGGTTGATATCCAGAAGGATCAGGTCGGGGAGCTCGGCCGCGGCCAGCTCCAGGCCGCGCACCGGCTCATCGGCGGAGAGCATGCGCAGGTTGTCGAGCTTGGCGATCAGCTTGCTCACCAGCTTGAGGTTGACGGGATTGTCCTCAACGTAGAGCACCGTGCGCTCGCCCTCGACCGCCATCACCGCGCCACCGCGCTCGGGATTCGGTGCCTCCTTGACGGTAACCTTCTCTCCCTCAATGCGCGGCAACTCGAACCAGAAGGTGGTGCCGACGCCGACCTCGCTCTGCACACCCATATCGCCACCCATCAGCTCCACCAGCTGGCGGGTGATCACCAGGCCGATGCCGGTGCCCTCGACGGAGGCATCGGCATCCAGACGGTTAAAGGCCTCGAACAGCTTCTCCAGCTTGCCCTCAGGGATACCGTTACCGGTATCGCGCACCTCGATGCGCAGGCGTCCCTGGGTGCCTTCGCGGCACTCGACGAACACCTCTCCCTGCTCGCGGTTGTACTTCACTGCATTGGAGAGCAGGTTGAGCAGCACCTGCTTCACCCGCGTGTAGTCGGCATGAATAAAGAGCCCTCTCGAACAGCTGGGCTCCAGGTGCAGGCGAATATCGCGTTGCGCGGCGAGCGGCATGATCAGCTTCTTCACCGCGTCCATCACATCATCCAGCGGCACCACCTCGATGGAGAGTTCCATCTTGCCCGCCTCGATCTTGGCAAGATCCAGCACCTCATTGATCAACTCCAGCAGATGCTGGCCGGCCCTGCCGATGTCTTGGACACTCTCGCGCTGATCGGCAGTGAGATTCTCCTCACCCTCCAGCAACTGGGCGAAGCCGAGGATGGCGTTCATCGGAGTACGCAGTTCATGGCTCATACTGGAGAGGAAATCGGACTTGGCCTTGTTGGCTAGGATCGCCTCCTCCTTGGCCTCAAGCAGCTGCTCGCGGTTGCGCTCCTGCAGCTCCTGCATGCGCTTGGAGTGGATGATGACCCCGTAGGTCACATCGAAGGGCTCAAGGAAGCGCAGCAGCTCCTCATCGTAGCCCTCTGCGCGGTTGGCGATGCCGTACATGCCCACCAGGTCACGACCGTAGTAGACCGGCACGCCGAGGAAGGCGTTCATCGCCGGGTGGCCCTTCGGCAGACCGCCGGAACGCGGGTCGTTGGCCGGGTCGTTGCTCATCACCGGCTCGCCACCGGTCATCACGTGGCCGAAGAGGGTGTCGAGATTGCGGAACTCGAAGCCCTTCTCTGCGAACTCGTCGTAGAGCTTCCGGGTCTCCTCGTTCCAGGCGATGTTGGTCAAGGCGTGGGTCTTGAGATAGGGCATGCCATCGTCGTCCCACATCACCTCACCGGTAAAGCCGTACTCACTGCCGGTTACCTCCAGCAAAGCCTCGAGCATATGATTGACGGTGCTCTTGAAGTCACCCTGAACGACGAAGTTGGAGATGGAGTTGTGCAGCACGTCGAGTAGCGACTTCTGGCGTGTCAACAGCCCCTCCATGCGTTTACGCTCGGTGATATCGCGGACGATGGCGACGAAGCGCGCCTGCTCACCTTCCGGGGCGATGTACTGCAGGGCAATCTCCACTGGCACATCGTGGCCGTCCTTGTGGCGGTGATAGGTCTCGAAGGTCATTGATCCACCGCCATCCATCAGCGGCGCGATGAGCTCACGGAAGGTCTCGGCATCATAATCGGGCTTGATGTCGTAGGGGTGCATGGACATCAACTCCGCTTCGTCATAACCGATCTGCTCCGTCGCCCCCTTGTTGACGTAGAAAAAGCGCATTTCCTCGGCGTCGAACATAAAGACGCAGTCATCGGTCACATCCAGGGTACTCTTGAAGCGGTTAAGTGCCTGCTCGGCCATCTTACGGTCGTTGATGTCCTGCACCACGCCAAGCATGTGCCGCGCGGAACCGTCCTCGGCGCGCACCACATCACCCATCTCCGAGAGCCAGCGCACCTGGCCATCGGGCCACACCACCCGGTGCTCGATGTTGTACTCCCCCTTGCCTTCAACGCAGGCACTCACCGCCGAGCTGACCAGCTCGCGGTCATCCGGGTGTACGGCGGCCATGAAGTTCTCGTAGGTGGTCTCCAGCGCTCCCACCTCGTAGCCAAACAGCGGGGCGATGCGCTCCGACCAGTAGAGTTCACCGCTCGAGATGTTCCAGTCCCAGGTGCCGATGTTGGCGAAGTTCTGGCTACGGCGCAGACGCTCCTCGTTGTCGTGCAGCGCCTTTTCAACCGCCTTCACCTGGCTGATATCGGTGCGAATCGAGACATACTGATAGGGCAGGCCGTTCTCGTCGATAAAGGGCACGATGGTCGAGCTGACCCAGTAGTGTTCTCCGGCCTTACTGCGATTGCAGACCACTCCGCTCCAGACCTTGCCGTGACTGATGGTGCGCCACATATCGGCGAAGAACTCCGGCGGGTGCACCTCCGATTTGAGCAGGCGGTGATTCTTGCCGATCAGCTCATCGAGCTGGTAGCCGCTGATCTCACAGAACTTGTCGTTAACGTAGATGATGTTGCCGGCGGCATCGGCAATAGAGACGATGGCATGCTGGTCGAGGGCGAAACGCTGCCGCTCCAGCTCGGCCTTGGAGCGGCGAAGCTCCTCGGTCTGTCGCGACACCTGCCGACGGATCTCCAGGTTACGCTCCTGTAACGCCAGCGCACGCGCATTGTAGGAGCGCTTGAGGGCATACATCAGTCCGCTGATCACCACCCCGAGGATGAGCGCCAGGATCGGCAATTTGAGATTAAGGCTACCCCAGTAGAGTGGCCGCTCGACCACCAGGGTGTATTCACGCTTCAGCACGTGGAAGATGTGCTTGACCTTCAGGTGCGGAAGCATCCAGCCCGCCACAGCGTTCTCGTCATGGTGCCACTCGGCCAGCAGGATGTCGTCCTTGTAGAGGAAGTCATCAGTCAACTTGTGGCTCACCCCCCTGAGCAACTCCTGCGGCCGTAGCAGGACCACCACCACCGTATCCAAGGACGCGCGCCTCGCCCCTACATCCTTCAACTCAGGCTCATTGTAGAAAGGGTGGACCAGATAAAAGACCTGCTCACCCGAAGTTAACCGGACCTCCTCGCTGTAGATCTCCTCACCACTGTCGACGGCCTGCATCAGCGCGGCGTTCAACACCTCCAAATTAGGCAGCTCCGTGAGCTCATCCAAGGTGTAGGCGTGGTGCCGCATGAGCACCGGCATATCATCAGCAGTGCCGTAGGGGTGGTAGTCGGCATGCTCCCAAGTGCTGGGCATCAGATGAAGGATGGCGCCAACATAGGTGTTTGCACGCAGATGCTCATGGTTAAAAGCCTTCATCTCTGCCATCGTCGCATTGACATTGCGGTGCAGCAGCCAGGTATCGACGGCGATATCCGAGGCCTTGTGTAGGCGGATCTCCAAGCTCTCGCTCAGGCCGATCGCCTCCTCGCGCAGCAGGCGACGTTCGTCCTCAACGACCCGCTGCACTGCCATGGCGAAGAGGATCAGGCAGATCAGGGCTCCGGCGAAGATGGTGCCCCAGTGGGACTGTGGCTTGGCCTTGCTGAGTTCGTCCATCGGCAGACTTTTATGAAGAGTGGCAGATAGGGGTATACGGGTGTAACACCGCGATAATAGGCCTTTAACCCGCCGGTCACCACCACCGCTTGATCGTTCTCCTTTTGTTCTCTATTAT
>JBFFRO010000085.1:0-6844 GCA_041572995.1 Thiohalomonadaceae bacterium | reverse complement strand
GCCATGGTCACCGGCTACGGCTTCGACATGCTCTACGCCGGTCCCCGCGAGGCGGTGCTGCACGCCTACTTCCGCCAGAACATGGGTGCCACCCACTTCATCATCGGCCGTGACCACGCCGGTGTCGGCGACTACTACGGCGCCTTCGATGCGCAGACCATCTTCGACGAGGAGGTACCGGCCGGCGCCCTGGATATCGAGATCTTCCGCGCCGACCACACCGCCTGGTCGAAGAAGCTCAACAAGGTGGTGATGATGTGCGAGGCCGAGGACCACGAGAAGGAGGACTTCGTCCTGCTCTCCGGTACCAAGGTGCGCGAGATGCTGGGTAACGGCATCGCCCCGCCCAAGGAGTTCTCCCGTCCGGAGGTGGCGCAGATCCTCATCGACTACTACCAGAGTCTGTAAACGTTCCCGGAACCCCGGGGTGAGAAAGAGAAAGGGCGCCATTCGGCGCCCTTTCTCTTTTTGATGGTACCGCAACCCTATCGCTGCTCAGCGGTCGCTGTTCGCGATTCCAGCCAGGCCAGCGCGCGCCCCAGCGGGGTGAAGTGGAGCAGGGCCCAGGCGCCCACCACCCCCAGGGTGTTGGCGAGCATGTCGGTGAGCTCGAACCAGCGGCCGGTCAGCTGCTGCAGGAACTCCACCGCCCCCCCAAGTAGCGCCAGCAGCAGAGCGACAAGCCAGCGATGGGCATAGAGCTGACCGAAGCAGAACATCAGCGAGCCATAGGCCAGCAGGTGGCCGACCTTGTCGGAGAAGCGCACCTCGGGCAGCGCCGGTGGGTTGGGCATCAGCGACAGTCCCATCACCATGGCGCAGAGGGACCAGGCCAGCAGCAGCCAGAGACGGCGCCAGCGCAGGGCGGGGCTTACCTCAGGCATAGAGCGCCAGCAGCCACAGCCCCAGGCCGAGGCGGTAAACGACGAAGGGGAACATGCCGATCCGCTCCAGCAGACGCAGGAAGAGGTGAATGCAGAGATAGGCGGCCACCGCCGAGAGCCCCAGCCCCAGCAGCAGGTCACCCCAGGCCACCGCGTGATCGGCACGCACCAGCTTCACCGTGTGCAGGCCGGAGGCGAGCACGATCACCGGGATGGAGAGCAGGAAGGAGAAGCGCGCCGCCGCGGCGCGGGTCAGCCCCAGCATCAGACCGGCGGTCATGGTCACGCCGGAGCGCGAGGTGCCAGGGATCAGCGCCAGCGCCTGGGCTACACCGATAAAGGCCACATCCGACCAGGAGAGGCTGTGCTCGTCGCGCTGGCGGCGGCCACGGGCGTCTGCCCACCACAGCAACAGGCCGAAACCGATGGTGGCCCAGGCGATCACCAGCGGTGAGCGCAGCGCGGTTTCGATGAAATCCTTGAGCAGCAGACCCGCCAGTCCCACCGGGATGGTCCCCAGCAACACCGCCCAGGCCAGGCGACTCTCACCGACGGACTCGCGGCGCTGCACCGAGAGCACCCAGTCACGGGTCATGGCGCGCAGCTCGACACGGAAGTAGGTGACCACCGCCAGCAGGGTACCCAGGTGTACGGCGACGTCGAAGGCGGGGCCCTGGTCGGCCCAGTCGCCGAGGCTGGGGGCGAGGATCAGGTGCGCCGAGCTGGAGATGGGCAGGAACTCGGTCAGTCCCTGCAGCAGGGCGAGAAGGGCGATCTGCAGCGTATCCACCGGGCCTCCTAGACGCGCTCGGCGACGATACGTGCGTAACGCCCCTCGCGCAGCAGCTCCGTGTGCAGCACAGCGAAGCCGCAGCGGTTGAGCATATAGATCAGGTCTTCGCGGGAGAAGCGGTTGTGCTCGATGAAGTGGATGAAGAGATCATCCAGCCCCTGGACATCCTTGCTGCCGTCGAACACCGCCTCGTCGCTCTCCAGCTGGGCCCGCAGGTAGACCTCCAGCGGCGCCCGTACCCAGTCGGCGATGTAGATCCGCCCGCCGGGCCTGAGGCAACGATGGACCTCTTGCAGGGCCAGCACCGGCTGGTTCATCTCATGCAGCACCACCGAGGCCATCACCGCGTCCACCTCGCCATCGGCGAAGGGCAGCTGCGGCTCGTGCAAGTCATCGACAATCAGCTCGGCGCCCTCCGGCATCTCCCCCGCCGCCTCCAGCATGTAGGGGGCACACTCCACCCCCACCGCGCGAATGCCGGGGCTACGCTCGGCCAGGGCACTGACGAAGAGGCCGGGACCGGCCCCCAGGTCCAGCACCACCGGGTTTTCGGAGTAGGCCGGTTCTACCCACTCGGCCCAGGCACTCCAGAAGGGCTCATCGAAGCGGCCGGCGAAGCTCTCCTTCATCATCTGCGCGAAGCGCTCACCGTCGCGGTGGTGACGGGCAAGCATCGCCTGGGTCTGCTCGACGCGGGCCGACTTGTCACTCATGGAACTGCCTCCAGGGCCGATTTGAAACCCGCGCATGATAACCCGTCACGGAGCTCGCGGCACCCGCCACGCTTAAGCCCGGCGTCATCACCCTGTCACACGCCGGGGTTAATCTCGCCGGCGAAAAGCTGAAAGCAGAGACGATAAAGAGAGAGAAAAATGATGCATGAATCCATTGAGTTCTACAGCCGCGCACTGCCGCGCCACCCCCATGACGAGATTCGCCTGAGCGAGGAGATCGCCTACCTGGAGGGACGTCTGCGGGCCATGGGCGAAGAGGGCGACTGCGCCTACGAGCGCGCCATGAGCCGCCACTACAGCGAACTGCTGAACAGTCGGCGACGCGAACTGGCCCGCGCCGCCTTCAATTAAAGCCTTCCGCGCTCGTCCCTGAGCATAAAGCCCCGCAGCGGCCGCTCGATACCGCGCCCCAGGGCAATCACCTTAAACAACTCTCCCATCTCCCCTGGCATGGTCAGGCGCTTGAGCTGCGCGGCAATCGCCATGCGCTGGCGATCATCCCCCTCCTCCTCGGCGGCCAGCTCGGTGATACCGTTGGCGAGCAGGAAGTTGGTCTGGTTGGCGAAACCCAGCACCTGCAGATCGGCGACTAGGGCGGCATCGGCGATGGCGGTGAAATCGACGTGGGCGGTGATGTCCTGCAGGCCAGGGTAGATGAGCGCATCGTCGTGGCCACGATGGCGATAGTGGCACATCAGGGTGCCCCCACTACGCTCAGGGTGATAGTACTCGTGGGCTGGGAAACCGTAGTCGATAAGCAGCGCCGCGCCCGCCTCCAGAAAGCCCCCCAGCTCGGCCACCCAGCCCTCGGCGGCAAGGTTAAGCTCCGACATATAGCCCGGTGGCAGGCCCTCGCAAAGGGGGGCAAGGCGCGCCCTCAGTCCCGCCTCGGCGGGCTGGGGCTGCAGCGCGAAACGTCCATCGACCTCGGCCACGAACAGCTCCTCGACGCCATTCTCGCCGCAACGGAAGCGGCGCACCGGCATCGCGTCCAGCAGCTCATTGCCCAGCACCACCCCGCGGAAACCGGCCTCCGGCAACCGCTCCAGCCACACCACACGGCCGAGCAGCCCGGGGGCACGCTCAGCCAGGGTCAGCCGCTGGCGCTCGCGCAGCTCGGCACTGACATCAAGAATGGCGTAGCGTCGCGGCAGGCGGCCGATGCGTTCCAGCTCCAGCAGGATGTCGGCCGCCATCACCCCGCGCCCGGCGCCGAATTCGAGGATCTCCGCATCCTCGCCGAGCTCCTCCAGCAGCTCGGCGCACTGACGTGCCAGGGCACGGGAGAAGAGCGGAGAGATCTCCGGCGCGGTGACGAAGTCCCCCTCCTCGCCGAACTTGCGGCTACCGGCGCTGTAGTAACCCAGACCCGGCTCGTAGAGGCACATGGCCATGTAGTCATCGAAACGCAGCCGCCCGTCCGCGACAGCCATCGCCTCGCGGATACGCGCGATCAGGCTCTCGCTCAGGGCCTGGGCCTCGGTCGGCGGCGGCGGCAGCTCGCGCAGGGCGCGGGCCGCCTGGCGGGCATTCTCGCGGGAGTCGGAAACGGGTCTTGGCGGCTGCATGGTGATTCCTGAAACAACGGGCCGTAAACTATACGGTAACTTCCGCCCCCAAGCCCACCCGGAGAGCCACAGCGTGAGCGACACCCCTACCCTGAAAGGCAAGGTGGCCCTGATCACCGGCGCCGCCCACCGCCTTGGCGCAACCACTGCCCGCACACTGCACAGTGCCGGGGCCGACATCGTCATCCACTATCGCAGCTCCGCCAGCGGCGCCGAGGCACTGCACGACGAGCTCTGCGCCCTACGCCCCGACTCGGTGGCCCTGGTCCAGGGGGACCTGCTGGAGGTGCATGCGCTGGAGCAGCTGGTGACCGAGGCGCACGCCGCCTGGGGGCGGTTGGATATCCTCGTCAACAACGCCTCCAGCTTCTACCCCACCCCGGTCGGCGCCATCACCACCGCGCAGTGGGATGACCTCATCGGCACCAACCTCAAGGCGCCGCTGTTCCTGGCCCAGGCCGCCGCCCCCCATCTCAAACGCGAGCGCGGCGCCATCGTCAACATCTGCGACATTCACGCCGAGCGGCCACTGCGCGAGCACCCGGTCTACAGCATCGCCAAGGCGGGGCTGGTGATGCTCACCAAGTCGCTGGCCGCCGAGCTGGGCCCCGAGGTGCGGGTCAACGGTATCGCCCCCGGCGCCATCCTCTGGCCCGAAAACGACATGGACGAGGCGACCAAGGAGCGGATCATCTCCCGCACCTTCCTCAAGCGCACCGGCGAGCCGCAGAATATTGCCGACGCCGTCCTCTTTCTGGTGCGTGATGCCCACTACACCAGCGGCCACATCCTCACCGTCGATGGCGGACGTTCACTGAACAGCTAGAGAGTCACAGCAATGACTGAGAGCAGCCCGCACACGCCGCTACGCGCTTTCCTGCAAAAGATTATCGATAGAACCTACCAGCAGGCCATGGAGCGGCGCGGCGGCGGCTGGACCACCGGCCTCTGTGTTGTCGGCAAGGATATGCAGACCGGCCTGCTTTACGCCGAGGGCGTAATCGATCGCTACGACTTCAACAACGGCAAGTCCGAAAAGGAGCAGTGCGAGGAGCTCTACCGGGCCTTTCGCCACGAAATAGAAAACTACTCCGGTGCCGATGCCGAGGGGTATGTGGAGGGCACCATCAACGACTTTGCCTCCTGGGTTAGGGCGTACTCCAGTGACGAGAACGGGCAATAAGGCCCTTAATCAGCGGCTAAGAAACGGTTAAGAGAGGAATAAGTCCTGCCGGGGATAATGGCGACACTGGAAAACGGGAAACCGGAGATTTGTCGCCATGAAACGTCTGCTCTGCCTGCTGCTGTTCCTCCCCTGCCTGGCCTGCGCCCAGGAGCGCGGCCTTGCCCTGGGCAAATCGCAGCTCGGCGGCGTCTTTCTCACCAACGGCCTGCTCAGCCTCTGCCTGGAGTGCACCGAGGCACCGCGTAATGCCAGCCTCAAACAGGACGACCCGCGCGGCTACACCCCGCGCCCCGGCTATGACGACGACGCTCTGCTGGCCCCCCAACCCCTTACCCTACAGGTCCGTCTCGCCTTTTAAGCAGACGTTCTTCATAACCTCCTCCCTTTTGCCCCGCTCCCTGCGGGGTTTTCTTTATCCGGAGTCGGTTATTCGTTTTCGGTAAAGCTGAAGTCGATGGGCCAGAGCGGCTGGGAGGCCTTGTCGAAGGCGGCCCACAGATCGGCATAGCGCTCCCCACTCAGCGGGTGGCGCTCTTCGGGGCAGATCTCGGCCAGCGGCCAGAGGACAAAGGCGTTGCGGGTGATCTCATCGCGCGGCAGCTGCACGCCATCATGCTCACCGGTGAGGGCATCGTAGGTGAGCAGGTCGATATCCAGGGTCCGCGGGGAGAAACGCTCGTCGCCGCGCACCCGCCCATGGGCCTCCTCGATGGCGCGCAGCTCGGCGGCCAGTTCGCCCACCGGCAGCGTGCAGTCGAAGGCGGCCACCAGGTTATAGAAGTTGTCGCCATCGAAACCCACCGCCTCGCTCTCGTAGACCGAGGAGAGGGTCAACGGCCCGTAGCGCCGTGCCAGCTCACGCACGCCGGCGCGAATGGCGTTGTCGCGATCGATATTGCTGCCGATGCTGACGGTGATGCGGGCCATCAGGGCTTCACGCCCCGCTCGATGATGATACCCACCGCATCGGCGTGGCGCAGGGCGCCGCTCTTGTTGAGCTTGACCCGCACCCAGGAGACAGCGAACTCCTTGAGCACGATCTCGGCGACCTGTTCGATGAGGGTCTCTACCAGCTGAAAGCGGGACTCGGAGACGAAGGCGATGAGGCGCTTGGAGACCGCCTTGTAGTCCAGGGTATGGGCAATATCGTCGCTTTCGGCCGCCTTGCGGATGTCGAAGGCCATCTCCAGATCGAGGGCGATGGTCTGCTTGATACGGCGCTCCCAGTCGTAGATACCGATGACAGTATCGATCTTGAGGCCGCTGAGATAGATGATGTCCATGGCCGGGGACTATAGCACGCAGCCCGCTCCCTCCCCTATAATCGGCGGCCTTGCGTAGCCAACCACAGGAACGGATATGGACACCAGCGCCGCCCTGCTCATTATTGCCGGATACCTCTTCGGCTCACTCTCCAGCGCCATCATCGTCTGTCGCCTGTGGGGCCTGCCCGACCCGCGTACCCAGGGTTCGAACAACCCCGGCGCCACCAACGTGCTGCGCTTCGGCGGCAAGAAGGCCGCGGCCGTTACCCTGCTGGGCGATACCCTAAAGGGGGTGCTGCCGGTACTCATCGCCCGCCTGCTGGGGGCGGATGCCACCACCCTGGCGCTGGTGGCGATGGCCGCCTTCCTCGGCCACCTCTACCCGCTGTTCTTCGGCTTCAAGGGCGGCAAGGG
>JBFFRO010000084.1:0-6853 GCA_041572995.1 Thiohalomonadaceae bacterium | reverse complement strand
AGCATCCTGCAGTCGGGGCGTCACGGCGCCGACTTTTATGAGGAGCTGTGGCGCACGCTCAATCTCAGCGGCCACTGGGAGGGGGAGATCTGGAACCGGCGCAAGAGCGGCGAGGTGTACCCGGAGTGGCTCTCGATTACCGCTGTGCGTGATGAGGGCGGTGCGGTCACCCACTACATCGCCCACTTCCAGGACATCACCGAGCGCAAGCAGGCCGAGGCCCATATCGAGTACCAGGCCTACTTCGATTCCCTCACCGAACTGCCCAACCGGCGCATGCTGCTGGAGCGCATGGAGCAGGAGATCTCGCGCTCACGCCGCCACGGACACTACGGCGCGGTGCTGTTCCTCGACCTGGACCGCTTTAAGACCATTAACGACTCGCTGGGCCACGCCGTGGGCGATGCCTTGCTCAAGGAGGTGGCGGCGCGCATCCGTCGCACCCTGCGCGAGGAGGATATGGCCGCGCGCCTGGGGGGGGACGAGTTTGTGGTCCTGCTCAGCGAGCTGGGCGATGACCCGGAGCATGCCGCAGAGGCCGGACGTGAGGTGGCGGAAAAGCTACGCGGGGTGCTGGCCGGGAACTATGACCTCGAAGGTCGCCGCCTGCATACCTCGCCCAGTATCGGCATCGCGCTCTTCCCGCTGGGGGATGAGGGGGCCTCGGACCTGCTCAAACAGGCCGATATCGCCATGTACCGGGCCAAGGAGCAGGGCCGTAACGCGGTGCACTTCTACCTGCCGAGCATGGAGCTGGATGCCGATGAGCGCCTGATCCTGGAGACCGACCTGCGTCGCGCACTGGGCGAGGGTGGAGAGATGACGCTCTACTACCAGCCGCAGTTGCAGAGTGACGGCCGCCTGGTCGGCGCCGAGGCACTGGTGCGCTGGCGTCACCCGCAGCGCGGGATGCTGGGGCCGGGCGAGTTCCTGCCGGTGGCCGAGGCCAGCGGCCTGCTCGGAGAGTTGGGGGAGTGGGTACTGGGCGAGGCCTGTCGTGCACTCAGCCGCTGGCAGACGGAAGGACTGAACGTGTTCCCGTTGGCGGTCAACATCAGCCCCATCCAGCTGCAGCAGGAAAACTTCGTCGAGCGGGTGGAGCAGAGCCTGCGTGAGAGTGGCGCCGATCCCCAGCGCCTGGAGCTGGAGATCACCGAGGAGATGCTGTTGCGCGAGCAGGAGAAGAGCATCGCCAAGATGCATGCCCTGCGTCGTGACGGGGTGCGCTTCTCCATCGATGACTTCGGTACCGGCTACTCCTCGCTGGCCTATCTGCGCCGGCTGCCCGCCACTACCCTGAAGATCGATCGCACCTTCGTCACCGATGTGCACGTCAATGCCAACGATGCGGCCATTGCCGAGACCATTATCTCCATGGGCCGACACCTGGAGATGATGGTCCTGGCCGAAGGGGTGGAGAATGCCGAGCAGCTGAGCTTCCTCGCCGAGCGTGGCTGCGAGGTGTTCCAGGGCTACTACTTCAGCCGCCCGCTGGAGGAGTCGGCATTCCTCGCCTACGCGCGCGAACACCTTTAATCGACCGCGGCTCTTAACGGTAGATCAGGCCGCGCCGCAGCAGCCACTTCTCGGCCTCCACGGCCACCAGTACCAGCGATGAGAGCAGCAGGCAGACCCCTAGGTCATAGAGGGGCAGCGGCTGGGTGTGGAAGAGTGCGTTCATCGCGGGCAGGTAGATCACCATCAGCTGCAGGGCAACGGTGATGAGGACCGCGGCCAGCATCGGCCGGTTGCTACCCAGGCCAATGGTGAACAGCGACTCGCGCTCGCTACGCACCGCCAGTGAGTGGAACAGCTGCGAGATGGTGAGCACCGTGAAGACCACCGTCTGCCAGTACTCCACCCCGCGGGCAATCGCCCAGGCCTGCGAGGCGATGGAGAGGGCGCCGACGAACAAGCCAACCCAGATGATGTGCTGCCACATGCCGTGGGCGAAGATGCTTTCGCTGGGCGGGCGTGGTGGCCGCTGCATGACGCCCCGCTCCGCCGGTTCGGCGGTGAAGGCGAGGCCGGGCAGGCCATCGGTCACCAGGTTGATCCAGAGGATGTGAATCGGCAGTAGCGGGATTGGCAGGCCGAGCAGGGGGGCGAGGAACAGGGTCCAGATCTCCCCGGAGTTGGAGCTCATGGTGTCCTTGATGAACTTGCGGATGTTGTCGAAGATGCGCCGCCCGGCGCGCACCGCACCGACGATGGTGGCGAAGTTGTCATCCAGCAGCACCATGTCGGCCGCCTCGCGAGCCACATCGGTTCCCTTGCGCCCCATCGCCACGCCGATGCCGGCCCGCTTGAGTGCGGGGGCATCGTTGACGCCGTCACCAGTCATGGCCACGAACTCCCCACGCTGCTGCAGTGCCCTGACAATACGCAGCTTCTGTTCGGGACTGACCCGGGCATAGACGCGCACCCGCGCCACCTGCTGCAGGAAGGCCTCATCGCTTAGAGCTGCCAGCTCATCGCCGGTGAGTGGCGCCTGCTGGCCATCGCTGATACCCAAACGTCGGGCGATGGCGGCGGCGGTACCGGGGTGATCGCCAGTGATCATCACCGGCGTGATGCCGGCACTCAGGCAGTCGGCCACCGCTTGTGCGGCCTCGGCCCGCGGCGGGTCGATCAGGGCCACCAGGCCGATGAAGGTGAGCTCACGCTCCACCGTATCCACCTCCAGGTGTGCCGGCGGCATCTCCAGGCGGCGCATCGCCATCGCTAGTACCCGGTAGCCCTCGGCGGCTAGCCGCTCGGCCTCGGCCAGTATCTCCTGCCGCAGCAGCGGCACGTTCGCCTCCGAGCCCATGGTGTTAATGCACTGCTCCAGCAGTGCCTCGGGTGCCCCCTTGCAGTAGGCGATGAGTGCATCGTTATCGCGGTGCAGGGTGGTCATCCGTTTACGCTCGCTATCGAAGGGCAGCGCGGTAACCCGCAGCAGCTCGGCCTCGATATGGCGCTTGAGGTAGCCGTAGCGCTGGGCCGCCTCATAGAGGGCCAACTCGGTCGGCTCGCCACTGGGGTGCCCCTCGGTCACCACCACGTCGTTGTTCAGCGCCAGTCCCTGGCCGAGTTCGAACCAGGGGCCCGAGCTGGCCTCGGGCAGTGATTCGCGGCGCTCACCGGCGGCGAAAAAACACTCGGCGTGCATGCGGTTCTGGGTCAGGGTGCCGGTCTTGTCGGCACAGATGTAGGTGACCGAGCCCAGAGTCTCTACCGCCGGCAGGTTGCGTACCAGGGCGTGACGGCGGATGAGTTTTTTAGCGCCGAAGGCCAGGGAGATCGTAACCACTGCCGGCAGCGCCTCGGGGATGGCGGCGACCGCCAGGCTGACGGCGGTGAGAAACATGAGCATCGGCTCCTGCCCCTGCAGGACTCCAGCGAGGAAGACCAGGGCGCAGATGACTAGTACCGCCAGCGCCAGGTAGCGGCCGAAGCGGGCCAAGCGCAGCTGCAGCGGCGTTTTTACCCGCTGCTCAAGCTGTAGCAGGTCGGCGATGCGCCCAATCTCGCTGTTTGCTCCCGTCGCTACCACCACGCCGCGGCCGCGGCCGCGGGTGAGGGTAGAGGCCTTAAAGGCCATATTGCTGCGATCACCCAGCCCCAACTCACCCCCGCTCAGGGGGGCGCACTGCTTGTCGACGGCCAGCGACTCGCCCGTCAGCGCGGACTCGTCGCTCTGTAGCGCCTCAACCTCCAGCAGGCGAAGGTCGGCGGGGACGATGTTGCCAGCCTCTAGCAGCACGATATCGCCGGGCACCAGCTGGCTGGCCGGCAGGGTCAGCAGCTGGCCGCCGCGTAGCAGCTGTGCATCGGGGGAGGCCATCTGGCGCAATGCCGAGACGGCGCGCTCGGCACGAAACTCCTGCGCCGTGCCGATGATGGCGTTGAGTAGCACGATCACCAGAATGGCGATGGTGTCCTGTGGCTCACCGATAAAGCCGGAAATGAGGGCCGCGGCGAGCAGGACCAGGATCATCACATCGGAGAACTGCCCCAGCAGCATCCGCAGCGGCGAACGTTGCCCCCCTTCCGGCAGGGCGTTGGGCCCGAACTGCTGCAGACGCTGCTGCGCCTGTGCCTCATCCAGCCCGCTGTCTGAGCTGCCAAGCCGTTGCAGCACCTCCTCGCTGGATAGCGTATGCCAGGGGGGCTCTTTGCCGGGTTCACTCTCCACTAGTCTGAGCCAATGAGCAGGATCAGGGCCGTCGTGACCAGGGCGACTAGCAGGGTCTGCAGGCCACTGCCCAGCCATGAGCGCCCGGCGATTCGGCCGATAAACACGCCCAGCAGAAAGAGAATGGTGAAGGCGACCAGGATGGCCGCCAGCAGCGGCGGCAGCGGCAGGGTGAGGCCAGCGCGAGCCAGCCACAGCGGCAGGATGATGAGGATGGAGATGAGTAGCGGTGCGGAACCGTTGACCAGGGCGATGAGCATCGGCACCCAGCGCGCCGCCTGGCCGTGAGCGCTGGCGCCCAGGTCGGTGATCATCGCCTCCTCCAACTCCTGCAGGGCGCGGCGCCGTTCGGCCACCTCGCTGACATAGGCGCTGCTCACACCGCTGACACCCAGGGCGATCGCCGCGCCGAGGCAGGCGGTGATGACCAGACCGAGGTCGCTGGCACCGCTGATGTAAAAGCCGATGATCAGCCCGAGCATGGTGAGGGCGCCGTCAAAGCCGTTGACCACGAAGTAACGGCGGACGATGCCGTGGGAGCGTGAGATGCGCAGCAGGAAGTTGATCCGTTGCAGCGGGCTCACTGTGGCTTACCCCTCGTCGTCTACAGCGTCGGCTCCGACGCTGACCTCGTCGATACTGTGCAGGGAGCCACCCAGGGTGTTGAGCGTCTCCTGGATCCGCTCGAAGTTCAGAGTCGCTCCCTCTATGGTTAACTGCACAGTCTCGGTATTTTCGTCCATCTCGATGACCGTCAGGTGCACCTGGTAATCCTCACCGACCTGGGCAATCGCCTGGGCGAACTCCAGGGCGTTGGGGTGGTGGGGTTTGAGCACATCCAGCACGATCCGTTTCACCGCTACCATGATTCCCTCTGTCAGTGTTGGCTAAAGATTGAGTTTAGTCGTTCCGTGCGGCGGGCCAGAGCCATGCCGCACCGCGTACGCCGCTGGAGTCGCCGTGCCGTGGCGGCAGCAGGCGGGTGTCGACCTGGTCGGAGAAGACGTACTCCCCCCACAGGCGCGGCACGTTGTCGTAGAGGCGCTGAATATTGGATACCCCGCCGCCGAGGACGATCACCTCGGGATCGAGGATGTTGATCACGGAGGCCAGGGCGCGGGCCATGCGTCCCTCGTAGGCGCGCAGTACCGTCTCCGCACGTTCGTCGCCTTCTGCAGCGAGTGTGGCGATCGCCGCCCCCCGAAGCTCCTCGCCGGCGAGCAGGCGGAATTCCCGCTCAAGCGCCGGGCCGCTGAGCCAGGTCTCGATGCAGCCGTGCTTGCCGCAGTAGCAGGGGTGGCCGGGCAACTCCTCGGCGCGCGGCCAGGGCAGGGGGTTGTGGCCCCACTCACCGGCGATGGCGTTGGGGCCATTCAGTGGGCGGCCGTGGATAACGATGCCACCACCGGTGCCGGTGCCGACGATGACGCCAAAGACGCTGGCGGCGCCGGCAGCGGCACCATCGGTGGCCTCAGAGACGGCGAAGCAGTCGGCGTCGTTGGCGATGCGTACATCGCGTCCCAGCCGCTCGGCCAGGTCGTGGTGCAGCGCCTGGCCGATCAACCACACCGAGTTGGCGTTTTTGACCCGATCGGTGGCCGGGGAGACCGCCCCGGGGATACCGATACCAACGCTGCCGCGCTCGCCCAGTTCGCCCTCCAGCCCCTCGACCAGGGCGCAGACCGCTTTCAGGGTGGCCGGGTAGTCGCCGCGCGGTGTCGCCACCCGGCGGCGCAGACGCTCACGCCCCTCAAGGTCGAGGGCGATGGCCTCGATCTTGGTGCCGCCCATGTCGATACCGATGCGCAGAGTCTCTTGCATTCAGCGATGCTGCCAAGTTGTTGACTCGGGGGCAAGGGGCGGGCTGTGTAGGGGGCGGCTTACGTGAAAACGATCATCTGGCCTATCGGAACTGGCGACATTTTCCGCCTGCGCTATTGCACGGCATTTGCCATGCTTATGTCCCCAGGAGGGGTATAGGGAAGAAGACCGCAGGGTAGCGGTCTGGCACAGGGAGAACGACAGGGAGTGTCGCGGGTGCCGCAGGAGGGTGGAAACATACCGTTTGCAGGGAGTGTGAACGGTATGTTTTTTTTTGCCTGTGCCCCGCTATAATCGAAGACTCACGTCAAAACCCCGCCCAGCGTTATGTCCGACAGCGATATCAGTCAACCCCTTGAAGCCATTTGCCAGCTGGGCTGCGAGGTGACCCGCGCCACCATCGAGGCGCTGGAACTGGGGCATGAGGTGCCCCAGGCCGAGGGGCTGGGTGATGAGGCCCGGCAGGAGTTGATCACCGAACTCAAGGCGGTGATGGCCGTCTACGACGAGCGCGATTGAGCCCCCACACTTCTACAGGTATTTCGACCAATCCTCGTCACTGTTGCCGTAGGCGAAGAAGTGCGGGTTGAGCAGCGCCTCCTTGGTGTTGTAGCGCAATGGCTGCATCTGGGTGTCGGTCAGGTGTCCACCCGCCTCCTCCAGTACGCACTGGGCGGCGGCGGTGTCCCACTCGGAGGTGGGGCCGAGGCGGGCGTAGAGGTCGGCACCGCCCTCAGCCACCAGGCAGCTCTTGAGGGCGCTGCCGAGGGTGACCACCTCACACTCACCGATGCGCTTGGCTAGCTGCTCCAGGTGGCCGCCACGGTGGGTGGCGCTGGAGCAGGCGAGGGT
>JBFFRO010000083.1:0-6908 GCA_041572995.1 Thiohalomonadaceae bacterium | reverse complement strand
CACCAGTGCCGTGCCCAACAGGATCATCAGATACTCGCTCACGCCATCACCTTTGCTCTTCGTTCCCCTGGTTCCGTGCATCAAACATGCCAGTGGTCTGGAGGGGATAAAAACCGCACTAGTGACGGGCGATTTCACCCTTTTTGCACAATCATGGTGCATTTATGCCCTGTCGTTGATGGGCCATGGGCTTACCGATGGAGGGGGGCTTGTCGTAAAAGCGACAAGAGACAAGGTGACAAGCTCCACTGGTGGGCCGAGATGCAATATAGGCCCACATCTTGCAACAACCCCTTCAGACCGATTTTGTGGAGGGTGAGGCGATGTCCGTCGAGAGTCTACCGAAGAGTCGAACCGGGCTGGACGCAGTGGTGCGTCAGCTGCTCGACAGTGCTCCGCCCGGTATTCCCAGCGAGCTGCTGCGCAGCCTGGGCGAGGCGATGGCAGAGGAGGAGCGACTGCCACCGGGGCTGTTCCGCGCGGTGGTTGAGCAGTCGCCGCTGGCCGTCTCCATTACCGACCTGAAGGCCAACATCCTTTACTGCAACGACAGCTTTAACCGCGTCACCGGTTACCGGGCCGATGAGGTCATCGGCAGCAACGAATCGAAACTCTCGGACAAACGAACACCGCTGACGGTCTACCGCGAACTGTGGAGCACCATCCAGGAGCAGCGTAGTTGGAGTGGCCGCCTGATCAACCGTCGCAAGGACGGCAGTCGCTACCTGGCCGAGGTGACGATTGCCCCCGTGCTTGGTGATGACGGGTCCACCAGCCACTACCTGGGAATGCACCGCGATATCACCGCCGAGTACACCCTGGATAAACAGGTACAGAATCAGAAGGCGTTGATCGAATCGATGATCAACGCCTCGCCGATGTCACTGGTGCTGCTCGACGAGACGCAGCAGGTCGTGCTCGACAACCTGGCCTACAAAACCCTGCGCAGCGATTTCGACGGTATGGAGATCGCCGATGCCATTCTTGCCGCCCATCCCGGCCCGGTTAGCCCGGGGCGTGACTTCCAGGAGCTGGAGCTGCGCCTGGCGGGTGAGGAGGGGACGCGCTGGTTTATCTGTTCGGGCAACTGGTTCCGCGAGCAGGAGGTTGCTGCCGATGCTTTTTTCGAGGGCGGTGGTCACGACTACCTGATGCTCAGTGCCCGTGAGGTGACCGAGCAGCGTCGCTACGAGGAGCGTCAGCGGCGTAACGCCCTTAGCGCGATGCTCGCTGAGGAGTCACAGAACCAGGCCCTGAGCGAGGCGCTTGAAGGCGCCCTCTACCAGCTGCGCGGCCCGCTCAATATGCTCAGCGCGGCGCGGGCTATGGCCGAGCGTCGCGGTGGCGATGAGAGCCTGCGCAAGGTGCTCGGTGAGGCGCTGGAGGCCGGTGAACAGGCGCTCGCTACGTTGCAAAAGGCCCGTCCACGACGTCCCGCCGGCGAGGTGGAGATGCTGACTCTTGCCGATGTGTTGAGGGATGCGGTGGAGGCGAGTCGCGACCGACTGCGCGAGATGGGGGTGACGCTGCACTGGAATATCGGCAGCGACAGCTCCGCTGCGGAGCCACAGGCGTCGTTACGCGGTGACGGCTCGCGCCTGCGCGGTCTTTTCAAACAGCTGATCGACAACGCCATCGAGGCGATGTCCGAGGTGGAGACACGGCACCTGTCGATTAGTTGCGAACTGGATCAGGGCTACCTGCGTGCCTGCCTTGAGGACACCGGTCCGGGCATCGACGAGGCGTTGCGGCTGCGCGTCTTTCAGCCGTTTTTCTCCACCCGTGAAGGACACAGCGGGATGGGGTTGGCCTGGGTGCAGGACGTGGTCAATCAACATGCGGGTACGGTCAGTCTGGAAAACAGAGCCAACGGGGGCTGTCGCGCGTGCGTTGCGCTGCCACCGCTAGCGAAAGGGTATGAATGATGAAACGCGAGGATCTTTTCGAACAGGAGCTGGAGACGCTCTACCAGGTAAGCCGACTGCTTAGCCGCTCGCTGCGCCTCAACGAGACCCTGAGTGAGCTGCTGCCGTTGCTGGATGACCAGAGCGGTATGCGCCGCGGTATGGTCACCCTGCGCGATGCGGAGGGTGAGGGGCAGTGGGTCACTGCGGTGCACAGTGACCGTCCGCTACGCAATGACTCTGTACGCTATGGCGCTGGCGAGGGACTGGTGGGCGAGATTCTCGACCGGGGCGAGACCCTGGTGGTGGAGCGGGTGGCCGATGAGCCGCGCTTTCTCGACCGTCTTGGCCTCTATGAACCGCGCCTCCCCTTTATTGGTGTCGCCATTAAGGTGAATGGCGATGCGGTGGGGGTACTGGCTGCCCAGCCCGATGAGGTGGACGGCATCCTGCTACTGGAGCGCGCCCGCTTCCTGGAGATGGTCGCCAACCTGGTGGCGCAGAGTGTACGTCTCTCCTGGGAGGTGGAAAAGGAGCGTAGCGACCTGCGTGCCGAGCGCGACCAACTGCGTCGTACCGTGCGTGGCAACTACGGCTTCGATAGCATTGTCGGTCACACCGCAGCGATGCGCCGGGTCTTCGATCAGGTTCGCCAGGTGGGCAAGTGGGACACCACGGTACTCATTCGGGGTGAGTCCGGTACCGGTAAGGAGCTGATCGCCAACGCCATCCACTACAACTCGCCGCGGGCCAACGGACCCTTCCTCAAGCTCAACTGTGCAGCGCTGCCCGATACCCTGCTGGAGTCGGAGCTGTTTGGGCATGAAAAGGGGGCCTTTACCGGTGCGGTCAGCCAGCGCAAGGGGCGCTTCGAACGTGCCGACGGCGGCACCCTGTTCCTCGACGAGCTGGGGGAGATCTCCTCGGCCTTCCAGGCCAAGCTGCTGCGCGTTCTGCAGGAGGGCGAGTTCGAGCGGGTCGGCGGCAACCGCACCCTGAAGGTGAACGTGCGCATTATCGCCGCCACCAATCGTGACCTGGAGAGCGCGGTGGAAAATGGTGACTTCCGCGAGGACCTCTACTACCGCCTCAACGTTATGCCTATTCTGCTTCCGCCTCTGCGCGAGCGTAGCGAGGATATCCCGGAGCTCTCCCGCTTCCTCATCGGCAAGCTGGCTGAGCGCCAGGGACGCGAACTGGAGATCACCGACAGTGCCTTTCGCCTGCTGATGCGCCACAACTGGCCCGGCAACGTGCGCGAGTTGGAGAACTGTCTTGAGCGAGCGGCGATTATGACCGAGAACGGTGTTATCGATCGCGATGCCGTGGTTCTCACCGGGCTGGAGGACAGGCTGCCGCTGGGCACCGCCGCGGCCAGCAACGGCGGTAGTGCCGTCGACCTCAGCGACCCGAACCTGGATGAGCGCGAGCGGGTGATCGCTGCCCTTGAGCAGGCCGGCTGGGTACAGGCCAAGGCAGCACGTCTGCTTGATATGACCCCGCGTCAGATCGCCTACCGAATCCAGACGCTGAATATTAAGGTGCGGCAGATATAGGCATCAGGCGCCACTCCGGCGGCGCCTGATGATGAGTCCAGGGATGGGCCTAAGCCAATGAGTCCTTCCGGCTCCCCAGGAACGAACGGAAATCATCCGCTGGCAGTGGTCTGGATATGTAGTAACCCTGGCCACTGCCACACTGCTCATTTACCAGGAACTCCATCTGTTCCGTGGTCTCGATGCCTTCGGCCACAATCTCCAGATCAAGCATGTGTGCGAGGTTGATGGTTGATTTGACGATCGCGGCATCGGCAGAGCCTACGGTGAGATTCTGCACGAAGGTTCGGTCAACCTTAAGTGTGTTGATAGGGAAGCTTTTCAAGTAGTTGAGTGACGAGTAACCCGTTCCAAAGTCATCGATAGCGATGGATATGCCATTGCTACGCAGCTGGTTCATGACCTCAATGGCTCCCTCGATATCATCCATCAAGATCCCCTCCGTGATCTCCAGTTCCAGCTGTGATGGCGGCAGTCCGGTTGAGCGCAGTATCGACATCACATCACGGACCAGATTTTCATTGCGAAACTGTCGGGCAGAGAGGTTGACCGCGACATTCAGGTTGCAGCCGTACTGCTGGTTCCACTCCTGGGTTTTCTGGCAGGCCAGCTCAAGCACCCGGTTGCCGATCGATACAATGAGTCCAGTCTCCTCCGCGCACGGAATGAACTCGTCGGGCGGGGTCATTGTATTGTCAGCCCTGGGCCAGCGTATCAGGGCTTCCATGCCGACTACTGACATGTCTGAGAGGCGCAGCTTGGGCTGGTAGTAGACCTGGAACTCCTGCCTTTCCACGGCCTGGTGCAGGTCACGAATCAGGGCCAGACGGTTGCTGGCCTTGGCGTTCATCTCCGGGCGGAAGAACTGGAAATTATTTTTGCCGCTTTCCTTGGCCTGGTACATGGCGATATCGGCATGCTTGCTCAGTTCTTCTCTGCTGCTACCGTCATCGGGGTAGAACGCGACGCCGATGCTGGCACCGATGCGGATCTCGTGTTCGTGGATCTGTATCGGCTTTGCCAGCGCGGCCAATATGGCGTCTGCCACCGAGGCCACCTGCTCGGCCTGCTTGATGTCGGCCAGGATTAGGGTGAACTCATCACCGCCAAGACGTGCGATGAGGTCACTTTTACGGGTGCAGCCTTTGAGCCTTTGGGCCACCCTGATCAGTAGCTCATCACCGGCTGCGTGTCCGAGGGTGTCATTGACATCCTTGAAGCCGTCGAGGTCGAGATAGAGGAGGGCGAACGAGCTCTTGTCTCTGCCGTGGCGTTCGATCTCCTGTTCCAGGCGACTGTGGAACTGCGTGCGGTTGGCCAAGCCGGTGAGCTCGTCATAATTGGCCTGCCTCCAGATCGTCTCCTCGGACTTCTTGCGCTCGGTAATATCGGAGAAAACAGACACGTACTGGATTGGTATTCCCTTGTCGTCACAGATGGCATTGATGGTTAGCCACTTGGGATAAACCGTACCGTCCTTGCGTCGGTCCCAGATCTCACCCTCCCAGCGATGGTGGCTGTAGAGGTCGCTCCACAGCTTCTTATAGAAATCCTTGTCGTGCCTTCCCGAGGAGAAGATATTGGGATCCTTGCCCTTGAGCTCTTCCAGGGTGTAACCGCTAACCGCTTCGGTGGCCGGGTTGACCGAGACGATGCGGTTATCGGCATCGGTGATCACCACGGCCTGACTAATGGTGTTGAACACCATGTTTGAGAGTTTCTGCTGACTTTCCGATTTGACGATTGCAGTGATGTCTTCGATGAAGACGAAGAAGCGGCCGCCGAGAATGTCGGAGAAGGTGGTGACAATCTGCACCGGCCACACAGTTCCATCCTTGCGCCGGTGTTCTGATCGGAAGCGGCTATACCCTTGCTCCATGATCTCTTTCATGCGGGCGTGAGTATCCTCTGGTGTCTCAACGAAATCCAAATCCGTTATATGCAATTTGAGCAGTTCATCGCGGCTGTAGCCGGACATCGCGATATAGGCATCGTTGACCTCAACCAGTCGTCCTTGGCTGTCGGCTGCCCAGAATCCCATGGCGGGGGTATTGATGGCGGCCTGATAGGTATTCAGTAACTCTTTAATATCTGATTCATGCCGTTTGCGATCGGTGATGTCGCGGGCGATACTGAGAACACCGGTGACCTCTCCCTCCGGGTTGAACATGGGCGTCTTGATGACCTCCAGCTGCTCGCGGTGGCCATCACTGGCAAAGGTGATCTCCTCCTCGTTCCGGCTTGGGCCGCCCGCGGTGATGGCCGCCAGGTCGTTTTTACGGAAGAAGTCAGCCAGCTCCTTGTCGACGAAGTCATAGTCGGTCTTTCCGATGATGGCTTCCTGGCTGGCACCGAAAAACTGCTCAAAGCGGTGGTTGCAGCCCAGGTAAACGCCCTCCGGGTCCTTGAGCCAGACCAAGTCGGGCAGGGTCTCCACGAGAACCTTCAGCCGAGACTGGCTATCTCGCAGTGCCTCCTCGGCCAGTTTTTGCTGAGTGATGTCCTGTACGGTTCCGACAGAAAGAAGTGGCTGCTCACCGGAATAGGTGGTGTGGCCGCGCTCGTTGACCCATTTCACCCGGCCATCGCCAAACAGAAGGCGGTGGGCAACTTCGTAGGCAGACTTGTTCGTCAGTGAATCATTAAAGGCGCGGTTTACCATCTCCCGGTCATCGGGGTGAATGCGCTGCAAAAAGTTCTCGTATGAGGGGGCGAACTGTTCAGGGTCGATCTCAAATATGCGATAGATCTCATCCGACCAGGTGAGCCGGTTTTCAGAGAGATCGAGCTCCCAACTACCGATATGGGCAATGGCCTCGGCCCTGGCTAACTGGTTTCGCTGCTTGATCTGCTGCTCTTCCTCCTGCTTGCGCACGCTAATGTCGCGGACAATGCCGAAAAAGACAGGGCTGTCGTCGATCAGGCAGAGGTGGGCGACAATCTCTACCGGCATGACGCTGCCATCGCGGCGGCGGTGGGCTGTCTCGATGGTGGCCCGGCCTTTGTCCATTATTTTGGAAAGGTTATTACTGACCTCGGAGGCAAACTCAGGGGTGTCCAGTGAGGCCACTGACATGCCGATGACCTCATCCTTTTCATAGCCCAGGCGTGTGTGGAAGGCGCAGTTGCAGTCGAGGATACGACCGTTGCGGTCTGTGACCAGTACGCCGTCGCTCATGGCGCTGAAGAGGACGGAGGGGATCTCTTCAATCGATTGCAGGCGCAGCGGGAAGGTTATCTCTTTCACAGGGCTTCCTAGGTATGAGTACCAGGCTGGTGACCAGCCGGCATTCGTCGCAACTCATCCTGGAGAAAGGTCCAATCCGTGTGCTTAGCTAGACAGGAGTCTTAAGTCTGCCACGAGTGAAGCGGAAATGGGAGGTTTATGCTGGCTGCATCAAGCGCACTCTGAGCATGGGTTTAGGCCAGCGCCGCGCGCAGCAACTGT
>JBFFRO010000082.1:0-7020 GCA_041572995.1 Thiohalomonadaceae bacterium | reverse complement strand
TCCCCTCCACGCCGTGACGCTCGGCATCGGGGAGCATGGCGGGCACCGCCCACTCCACCCGCCCCTGCTCACGAAAGGGAATGCCGCGCAGGTCCGAGGGCTCCATCTGCGAGAGGCGGATGTCGATCACCGGCACCCCGTGACGCTCACCCACCTGGGCGACCATCATGGATTTGCCGACGCCGGGCGGGCCCCACAGCATCACCGGGGTATGGTGCCCCTCGCGGGTGCTCAGAAATTCACGTTCAAGGACCTGACTGACCTGTGCCGGGCGCATGCAAAACCCCTACTCGTTATTCGGTTAAATCGAGGACAAATAGTTTATCAGAATTGTCGGATATACAAATAGTGGGGACGATCACCGCCCACGCAAGGGGGCAGGGTCACCGCTCTCCAGCCAACGGCGGTAGTCGGCCAGGATCAGGCCGTGGTCGAAGGCCAGCTCGGGCGGATTGTAGGGGTCAAAGAGCCCCAGGGCACGGGCGTCGTCCTCGGCACGCGGTTCGGCGCCGGGCTCGGCCTCGGCGATATAGACGGCGGAGACGGTGTGGCCGCGCGGGTCGCGGGCCGGGTCGGAGTAACAGCCCAGCAAGGCCTTCAGCCGCACCTTGAGGCAGGTCTCCTCCTCGGCCTCGCGGATGGCGGCCTGCTCCAGGCGCTCCCCCGGATCAACAAAGCCGCCGGGCAGTGCATGCCCCAGCGGCTCGTATTTACGTTCGATCAGGACGATGCGCCCCGGATGGTCCGGCAGTTCGATAATGATATCGACGGTGAGGGCCGGGGTCTCCGGGCGCGGCAAGGCTCAGCCCTCCTGCTGGTCCTGCTGCTCGGCGATCTGCTTGCGCACATCGTCCATGTCCAGCTCGCGGGCCTTGGCAATCAGGTCCTCGAACTGCGGGCCCATCAGCGCACCCGGCTGGGAGTAGATAACGATCTGGTCGCGGAAGATCATCAGGGTGGGGACAGAGCGCACCTGGAAGTGGGCGGAAAGCTCTTGCTGCTCCTCGGTGTTCACCTTGGCGAAGACGATGTCCTCGTGCTTCTCGGCAGCGGCCTCGAAGATGGGACCGAACTGCTGGCAGGGACCGCACCAGGTGGCCCAGAAATCGACGATGACGAAGTTGTTCTTGCCGACGATTTCATCAAAATTCTCGGCGGTCAGTTCCACAGCGGCCATGGCTCTACTCCTTAATCAATGGCGGGCAGCATCGCGGGGTGAATGTTGTGGTCGCGACGTGCATTAGCAAACAATTATACACAAAGTGGAGTGAGCTACCCGGAAATTCAAGACGCGTAGGCCGAAAAGCGGGCGTTATTCGGCACTTTTGCGCACAAAACGGTGAATCTGGCGGCGTGAGCGCTTGTCCGGTCGTCGCGCCGGGCCCGTGCCGGCGGCAGCCAGCAGGCGTCGCTCCTCGACATAGGCCTCGCGCTTGGCGATGCTCTCTGCATGCTCCTCGTAGAGGCTTTGCGCCACCGGGGCTGGCCCACGCTTGTCGGAGAGCTCGCGCACGGTAATCACGAACTCCATCCCGGCCTTGCGAATACTCAGCTCATCCCCTACCTGCAGCGGCCGCGAGGGCTTGGGCCGGCTGCCGTTGAGGTGCACATGGCCACCATTGATCGCCTCGGTGGCCAGGCCACGGGTCTTGAAAAAGCGCGCCGCCCACAACCACTTGTCCAGGCGCAGCTTGTCACTCATCGCTGTCCTCACCGAGCCCCAGGGCAGCGGACGCCTGCTGCTCGATCAGCAGCTCCAGCAACTCGCGATAGTACTCTATCGGTATCAGCGAGTGGGCCTCACTCTCGCAGGCAGGACAGCGCTGCAGCAGCATCACGCCCAGGGATTCGCTATCGCCGTAGTCCTCACCCTCCAGGTGGCGGTACTCCAGCAGCCCCTCATAGTCGCAGTCCAGGCAAGAGCCCCAATCCTTAATGAGTGCATCTTTTAGCTCGTTCATTTGGTAAGTTTAACCAATGCGAGGCCCGCGTACACGGACCGACAGCACAGAAGCAGGAGGCAACATGAAAATCGCACTCGCCCTTGGCAGCGGCTCGGCCCGCGGCTGGGCCCACATCGGCGTCATCCGTGCACTGGCGGAGATGGGCATACGCCCCGATATCATCGCCGGTAGTTCCATCGGCTCGCTGGTGGGGGCGGCCTACGCCTCGGGCAAGCTGGACGAGTTCGAGCAGTGGGTTGGCGACCTAGAGCTGTGGGATGTGGTCAAGCTGCTGGATGTGCGCCTGGATGGCGGCCTAATCGGCGGCAGCGCCCTCATCGAACGTTTCAGCCAGATGGTGGGCAAGACCACCATCGAGGATTTATCCATCGCCTACACCGCGGTGGCCACCAATATGGAGGATGGCCGCGAGGTGTGGCTCCAGCAGGGCACACTGCTGGAGGCAGTGCGCGCCTCCATCGCCCTGCCCGGACTCTTCTCGCCGGTACGTCACCAGGGGCGCTGGTTGATCGACGGTGGCGTGGTCAACCCGGTACCGGTCTCGGTATGCCGGGCGATGGGGGCCGAGCGCATCATCGCCGTCAACCTCAACGGTGACATCGTCGGCAAGCACCTGCGCAAACACCGGGAAGAGGCACGCCAGGGCGGTCTTTTTGAACAGTGGCTGGAGCGCCTGGACACCGGCTGGCGCGGACGCATGCGCGAGCTGTTGAGCTCTAGCAATGGCCGGCACCATGAGGAGGCCGGGCCCGATATGTTCGAGGTACTGGCGGGCTCCATCAACATCATGCAGGATCGCATCACCCGCAGCCGCATGGCCGGCGATCCACCCGATATCCTGCTCTCGCCACGCCTGGCACAACTTGGCCTGTTGGAGTTCGACCGGGCCGCTGAGGGCATCGAGGAGGGCTACCGCTGCGTCGAGCGCGCCCGCGATGCAATTGAACAACAACTCAAATAAACGCCATGGACAAAACGCACTCCCGTCGCCCCCTCTGGGCCCTCTCCCTGCTGCTCAGCCTGTTCGCCCTGATCTGGGTCGTCTGGATGTGGTCGCAAACCGAGCGCCACTATGGCGAGGGCACCCACCTGGTGCGCGACGCCACTGACCTCGAACGTGTACTGGCAGAGAGTGACAGCATCGAGTTCCAGAAGGGCGAGTCTCCCTACCAGGTCCCCACCGGCCTCTTCATCCAGTCCCTCGCCTTCAACAGCTCCAGCGACGTCAACCTCACCGGCTATATCTGGCAGAAGTACCCCAGTGACTTTCCGCAGGAGTTCAAGAAAGGGGTGATCTTCCCCGAGGAGGTCAACTCCAGCGGCACTGTGTTGCGCGAGGAGTACCGCGCCCAGGGCCTGGAGAACGGCATCGACTACGAGTTGATTGGCTGGTACTTCGACGTCACCGTGCGCCAGTCCTTCGACTACAGCCAGTACCCGCTGGACCATCTCAGCATCTGGCTGAGGCTGTGGCCCGGTGACTTCAATAATGACGAGCGCATCCTGCTGGTGCCCGACCTTGCCGCCTACGCCGAGCTGGGGCAGCATCGCTTCGGTCTCGACCAGGACCTGGTGCATGGCCTCTGGGAGATCGACGAAACCTTCTTCAGTTTCAATAACGTTCCCTACGACACCAACTTCGGCTACTTCGAGTTCCCCGAGCAGGTGCAGTACAAGGAGCTGTTCTTCAACCTCGGCGTACAGCGCAAGTTCATCAACGCCTTCGTCAGCAACCTGGTACCGCTGCTGGTGGTTTCACTGCTGCTGTTCGCCTCGCTGATGATCGTCTCCTCTGACGAGAAGCGTGCCAGCCGCTTCGGCTTCAGTACCTCCGGGGTGGTCGGCAGCTGCTCGGCACTGTTCTTCGTTGTGCTACTGGCACACATTCAGGTGCGCGACCAGTTCGCCGGTTCGGGGCTGGTCTATATCGAGTACTTCTACCTTATTATGTATGGCGCCATCCTCCTCACCGCCCTCAACGCCTACCTCTTCTCACTGGGGCACGGGCGCCTGGGACGCTGGCTGCAGTACCGCGACAACCTCATCCCCAAACTGGCCTACTGGCCCAGCGTCACCTGGGCGCTGGCACTGGCGACCTGGATGAAACTCTAGGCAAGAAAAAAGGCGGCCCGGGGGCCGCCTTTTTTTATCGCTGTATCACGCCTCAGGCACTCATCTCCAGCAGCATCCGGTTGAGCTTGCCAACGAAGCTGGCCGGGTCCTCCAGGGTGCCACCCTCGGCCAGCAGGGCCTGGTCGAAGAGCACCGAGCTGAGGTCATCAAAGCGTGCGCCCTCCTCCCCATCAAGCTTTTTCACCAGTGGGTGCTCGGGGTTGAGCTCAAGGATCGGCTTGACCCCGGGACCGGCTTGGCCCACCGACTTGAGGATGCGATCAAGGTTGGCGCTCATCTCATCCTCGCCGGTGACCAGACAGGCGGGCGAGTCGGTGAGGCGGTGGGTGATGCGCACCTCCTTGACCTGCTCGCCGAGGCTGGACTGCACCCGCTCGAGCAGCGGCTTAAGCGCCTCGGCCTGCTCCTCCTTAGCCTTCTTCTCCTCTTCACTGTCCAGCTCACCGAGGTCCAGCTCGCCCTTGGTCACCGACTTCAGCGGCTTGCCGTCGAACTCGGTGAGTGCCGAGGTGAGCCACTCGTCCACACGCTCGTGCAGCAGCAGCACCTCGATGCCCTTCTTGCGGAAAATCTCCAGATGCGGCGAGCTCTTGGCAGCGGCGTAGGAGTCAGCAGTGATGTAGTAGATCGCCTCCTGCCCCTCGCTCATGCGCTCCACGTAATCGGCCAGGGCGACGTTCTGCGCATCGTCCTCGTTGTGGGTGGAGCTAAAGCGCAGCAGCCGGGCGATCTGCTCCTTGTTGGCGAAGTCCTCGGCGGGGCCCTCCTTGAGCACCTGGCCGAACTGCCCCCAGAACTCTGCGTACTGCTCCGGCTTCTTTTTGGCCATGTTCTCCAGCACCCCCAGCACCTTCTTCACCGAACCCGAACGCATGGAGTCGGTGACCTTGTTGTGTTGCAGGATCTCGCGCGAAACATTCAGCGGCAGGTCGTTGGAGTCGATCACGCCGCGCACGAAGCGCAGGTAGTTAGGCATCAGGTGCTCGGCGTCGTCCATGATGAAGACGCGCTTCACATAGAGTTTGATGCCGTTGCGGCGCTCGCGGTCCCAGAGGTCGAAGGGGGCGTTCTTGGGAATGTAGAGCAGCGAGGTGTACTCCAGCTTGCCCTCGACGCGGTTGTGGCTCCAGGCCAGCGGATTCTCCCAGTCGTGGGCCACGTGCTTGTAGAACTCCTGGTACTCCTCCTCGGAGATCTCGCTCTTGGCACGGGTCCACAGTGCGGAGGCAGAGTTGACCGTCTCCTCCTCCGGGATCACCGTCTCGTTCTCATCCACCTCGGCGGCGGCCGACTCCTCCTTGAGCATGCGGATCGGCAGGGTAATGTGGTCGGAGTACTTGCGCACGATGGAGCGCAGACGGAAGCCGTCGGCGAACTCCATGGAATCTTCGCGCAGGTGCAGGACGATCTCGGTACCGCGGCCAGCCTTCTCGACCGTCTCCAGGGTGTAGTCCCCCTCGCCGCTGGACTCCCAGCGCACGCCGTGCTCAGCAGTGAGGCCGGCGCGGCGGGTGGTGACGCTCACCCGGTCGGCAACGATGAAGGAGGAGTAGAAACCGACACCGAACTGGCCGATGAGGTTGGAATCCTTGGCCTGGTCACCGCTGAGACTCTCGAGGAAGGCCTTGGTGCCGGAACGGGCAATGGTGCCGAGGTTGGCGATCACCTCGTCGCGACTCATGCCGATGCCGTTGTCGCTGAGGGTGACGGTGCGCGCCTCCTTGTCGAAGGCCAGCTGGATCTTCAGCTCCTCATCCCCCTCGTAGAGGGCGTCATCGGAAAGGGCCTCGAAGCGCAGCTTGTCACAGGCGTCCGAGGCGTTGGAAATGAGCTCGCGCAGGAAGATCTCCTTATTGGAGTAGAGCGAGTGGATCATCAGCTGCAACAGCTGTTTTACCTCGGTCTCAAAACCCAGTGTCTCCTTGTGGGCGTCTACACTCATGACTTATAAATCCTCCAAAAACAACAAGATGGCTTTAACGTTATGCAAATGACTGACACAAAGTGGGGGCATGTCGCGACCAATTCAAGGGCTGGCTACGCCTCCGGCGCTGTGGTTGAATGACGCCCCATGAAGATCATCGATACCCCCACCCGCCCCTTCGACGACCAGCGCCCCGGCACCTCCGGTCTGCGCAAGCAGGTCAGCCGCTTCCAGCAACCCCATTACCTGGAGAACTTCGTCCAGGCCCTGTTCGACTGCGTCCCCGAGCTCATCGGTGGCACCCTGGTGCTGGGCGGTGATGGCCGCTACCACAACCGCGCCGCCATCCAGACCATCCTGCGCATGGCCGCGGCCCACGGCATTGCCCGGGTGCTGGTAGGACGCGGCGGGCTGCTCTCGACCCCGGCGGTCTCGGCGGTGATCCGCAAGTACCAGACCCAAGGCGGCGTCATCCTCTCGGCCAGCCACAACCCCGGCGGCCCCGATGGCGACTTCGGCATCAAGTTCAACAGTGCCAACGGCGGCCCTGCCCCCGAGGCGCTGACCGAGGCGATGTTCGAGCGCAGCAAACAGCTCGACAGCTACCGCATCGCCGACACGGACGACCTGGACATTGACCACCTCACCGAGCACAGCCTGGGGGCGATGCGGGTGGAGGTGATCGACCCGGTGGCCGACTACACTGAGCTGATGGAGTCACTGTTCGACTTCCCCGCCATCGGCGCCATGCTCGCCTCCGGCGCCCTGCAGATGCGCTTCGATGCCATGCATGCCATCACCGGTCCCTACGCGCTGGAGATCCTGGAGCACCGCCTCGGCGCCCCCTCGGGCACCGTCATCAACGGCATGCCCAAGGAGGACTTCGGCGGCGGCCACCCGGACCCCAACCTCACCTACGCCAAGGAGCTGGTGGCGGAGATGTTCGGCAGCCACGCCCCGGACTTTGGCGCCGCCTCCGACGGCGATGGTGATCGCAAC
>JBFFRO010000081.1:0-7030 GCA_041572995.1 Thiohalomonadaceae bacterium | reverse complement strand
TTGACGCTAGTGGCCAACCAGTACCTGCAGGTACCCAAGTCACCCTTCATCAAAACCGTGCGGGTGTCCTCCGGCTTTGATGTGGCCGACAACTACATCGCTGATCGGGTGGAGGCGGGGGATCTGGTGATCACCGCCGATATCCCGCTGGCCGCGGCGGTGATCGAGAAGGGTGGACACGCCCTGAACCCGCGTGGCGAACTCTATACCCGTGACAGCATTGGCGAGCGCCTGAGCATGCGCAACTTTATGGATGAGATGCGCGGCGCGGGCGAGGTGACCGGTGGGCCCCCGCCGCTCAATCATGGTGACCGCCAGACCTTCGCCAATGCCCTGGACCGCTTTCTCGCCCAACACGGCTGAGCCTACCGTACAATAGCCCCATGAGCTCTCCCATCGAACTGGAAGCCCCGGATATCCACTGGATGCGCCACGCGCAGCGCCTGGCCTTGCGTGCTGCGCAGGAGGGGGAGGTGCCGGTGGGGGCAGTGATCGTCAAGGATGGCGAATTGATCGCCGAGGGCTGGAACCGCCCCATCGGCGATCATGACCCTACCGCCCATGCCGAGATCCAGGCCCTGCGTAATGCCGGCAAGGTGCTCAATAATTACCGTCTGGCAGGCACCACCCTGTATGTCACCCTGGAGCCCTGCCCGATGTGCGCTGGGGCGATGGTGCATGCGCGCGTCCAGCGGGTGGTGTTTGGCGCCGCCGATCCGCGAACCGGTGCCGGTGGCACGGTGTTTGACCTGATGCGCGATGAGAGCCTTAATCACCGCTGCGAGGTGCAGGGGGGGGTGCTGGCCGAGGAGTGTGGGGAGCTGTTGCGCGATTTCTTTCGGGCCAAGCGCAAGGTTTGAGTCCGGACATGTCAGGGGACAAACAAAAAGGGCGCCATCGGCGCCCTTTTTCGTCATGCTAAACGCGGTGACGTAGACTTAGCCCATGCGTCCCAGACCGCCAATGTACTGGAGCATGCCGATGTGCTCCTCGTTCATGTGGCGGATGGTCTCGGCGGTGTTCGCCAGCATGGTGGCGAACAGGGCATAGGAGAGTTCGGGCTGAGCAGCCATAATGCCGACGAAGAGCTCCCGCGGCAGGCGGTAGATTGCACAGTCACTACGGGCGATGACTGAGGCGCTGGCATCGCCGCCGGTGAGGAAGGTCATCTCGCCGAGCAGGGCACCTTCGCCGACGTGGGCGATACTCACAGTCGAGCCGTGGGACTCGTCGACGATCTCGGCCTTGCCGCTACGTACGATGTAGAGCATGCCGCCGCCCTGCCCCTGAGTAACGATTTTCTCACCGGAAGCGACCTCTACCTCGCTGAGAGCCTCGGCCAGCGCGGTGCGCTCAGCCTCAGTGAGTTCACGCTTGGCAATGCGTTGTTCCAGCCACTTATCGTCAATGCTCATCTTACCCCCCAAACATATTTATTATTCAGACATATAAATGCTATTAAGTATCGCCTCCCGAGACTTAACGCGGGATGAATGAGAAAATGCTTATATTGCGATGCAGAGCAACTTCATAATAACAATAATACCCCGTTTCTAGTTGTTATTTTAGTGAACTAGAGCACTGGATTGAGAATTTCCAGGGCCTTGTTCGGCTCTGGTTCCTCGGGCTTTTGCTGTTCCAGGTACCAGACCAGGACCTCGTAGTAGGAACGGATGTTCTCCACATAGCGTGCCGCCTCGTTGCCACGGGCATAGCCGTGCTTGGTCTGGCGGTACCACTTGCGCTTGCGTAGCAGCGGCAGATTCTCCTTGACGTCCTTCCAGGCATCGGCATCGCCGCCGCGTCTCTGGGTGATAATGCGGGCATCCTCCAGGTGGCCGAAGCCGACATTGTAGGAGGCCACGGCCATCCAGGTGCGATCCGGTTCCTGGATACGCTCGGGCAGTTTACGCAGCAGCCTTTCCAGGTAGCGCGCACCGCCCATGATGCTTTGCGTCGGGTCGGTACGCCGCTCCACACCCAGGTAGTCAGCGGTGGCGCGGGTCAGCATCATAATGCCACGCACGCCGGTGGGGGAGACGGCATCCGGGTCCCAGTGTGACTCCTGGTAGGCCATGGCCGCCAGTAGTCGCCAGTCTAGGTCGTACTCTTTGGCGGCATACTCGAACAGCTGGCGGAACTCGGGCAGGCGCTGCTGGATGTGGCGCAGGTAGGTGCGGGTGCCCACGTAGTCAAACTCACCCAGGTGGCCATAGTAGCGTTCCAGCAGCTGCTCAAGGCGCCCGTCGGCGGCGATGGCGGCGAAGTACTCCTGGGCGACGTTGAACAGGCTGTCGTCCTGAAAGCGGGGAAAGGCCCAGGCCAGTGGCTCGGGTTCGGTGAGGTCAAAGGCGACCCTCAGCTCCGGGTAGAAGCGGCGGTTCATGCTCAACTCATTGGAGTCGATCACCGTATAGTCGATGACCCGCTCCCACACCAGAGTGAGTAGTTCCTCACTCTCCAGCTCGTCATTTTCGACCCACTCCAGGCTAGGGTGCTCAACTTTTAAGTGCCGCAGGCGCTCGGCATGGCTACTCTCGGTCAGCACCTCAAGGATGCCGTCCAGGTCATCAAGGCTCCGCGGGCGCGGGGTGCCGATGCGATAGACCAGATGCTGGCTGATGTACTGGTAGGGAGTGGTGAAGCGAGCCCAGACCTGGCGAGGCTCAGTGACGGTGAGCCCGGCTGCAGCCAGGTGGGCATGGCCTTCGGCCAGCTGGGTCAGTACCTCGGAGACATTGCCTGCCACCACCATTTTTAACTCTACGCCCAGGTACTCAGCGAAGCCGCGCGCCAGTTCATACTCAAGGCCGCGGTGGCTGCCATCGGCACCCTCATAGTAGGTGGTCGCAGCATTGCGGGTCAGTACACGCAATTCACCCTCTTTCTTCACCTGCTCGAGCAGGCTGGGTTCCTTTGAGCAGGCTGTTACCAGCAGGCTGAGAAGGAGGGCCAGGAGCAGTCGAGGGATGTTCGGCATGGCGCTATCGGGCATGGGCACAGGCGCAACTATACCATCGTCGCGGCGGTTGCTGTCTGTCCCGCTTGCCAGTATCCTATGCGCCTTCATCGGAGAGGTGCCGGAGTGGCCGAACGGGCTTGACTCGAAATCAAGTGATCCCTCGCGGGATCCGTGGGTTCAAATCCCACCCTCTCCGCCATATAAATCAACGGGTTGCGAAAGCATCCCGTTTTTTTTTGCGACAAACGTGATCAATTCAGTCCGTTCCCTGGATTACCACTTTCCAGGTTGTCGCTAACCTCTTTTTCGATAAGCTCAAGGGCCTCATCCGCCAGCGGGGAGTGGAAGGCGATCATGTGGCGGCTCTCGCTATGTACCTGCTGGGTATTGATGGCGAACGCCTCGCCCTCGACCTCCAGCCAGAGCGCCTTGTCCTGAATGCCGGGCAGGCGCGGGCAGATGACAATGCCGTGTGCACCGTCGAAGGCCAGCAGTGCTGCCTGCACGCTGTCGCTCCCTTCATCGCTGATGCGTACCTGAACCGGGTGAGGTTTATCGGCTAGCCATTCGATGCCGAGCCGAAGCTCTTTGTCGTTGGGTCGGATCCAGCGGATCAGGCCCAGGCGGGTTTCTGCCGCGCACTGCTCGATACCGACCACTCCGCCGGTGTGCAGTAGCGGCTTGTTGGGTGGGGTGAGGCTGAGGCAGATACCGCCTGGGCTGTCATTCTCCAGCTGTGCGTTGTGCGGCTCCACCTCGCCCTGAAAGCGCTTGCTCCAGTGACGCGGTGCCCGGCCGTAGACCGGAACCCAGCTCTTGGAGTCGCTGAGCCACGCCTCCTGCAGGACGATCTCGTCACTGTCACACTCGTGTCGTGGGCTGGCCAGGCGTTCACGGGTCGGCTCATCACAGCGCCCGAGCAGGGTCTGGAAGATGCCAAACAGGCCATAGATCAGTGTGCGCTCACCCTCAGCACGCAGGCGCTCCTCGCGCGGCCCGTCGCTGCCCAGGCAGCGCCGGGCGATGGTCGCGATCTCCTGGTTGGCACAGAACTTTGGCTTGTCGAACTGCTTCAGTAGCGGCGCGAGGCTCAGGAACAGTTGAGTCGCATCGCCATCACCCTGCACCCGGAGGGTGGGGGGACGGTCGCTGTTATCGAGGATGTACAGCCCCTCGCCAGAGCCCCTTTTATCCAGCCTGAGCTGTTGTGCCCAGTCTCGGCACTGCGCACGAAGGTTTTCCAGTGTCTGCTCATCAAGCTGCTGGTCGGGGAACTGGTCCAGGAGCAACTGGGCGATGAACTCGTCCAGGGCGCTATGCGGCCGGCTCTTGTGTGGACGCAGTTTCTCGACTCCCAGACTTTTCGCTTTGCGCAGCACCAGGTACATGTGGCGCCATAGCCCGGATGGAGCGGGGAGATTGAAGTGGCGGTAATCGGCCAGTGCCTGACCCATGTAGTGCCAGGCACGCTGGGCGCAGAGGGCCAGTCGGCGAGCGCGGCTGGAGGTGAGCAGCCAGCGGTGGTCGCGGGCCTCATCCAGTACCCGCATATAGCCCTGGGCCATGTTGTAGTGCAGAGAGGTGGCGAGGTGGAATACACGCATACCCTTGCCCGGCACCGGCAGGGGGTGGTTGCGGTAGTGGCGGTTCAGGTTCTGCTGACAGCTTGCCATTGGCGCGCGAAGCGCCTCCAGGGTCTCCAGGCGGAGATCATCGTCCATCTCTGCATCGCGCAGTTGCTTGAGGGCCCCATGGAGGATACGGCTGAGCTCGCCAGTGTGGGCTACGGGCAGGCGTAGGATCCATGCCTCCAGATCGCGTCGGTCCGGGAGGGTAATGGGGGGGGGCGTCGTGCCATTTGCTGGGGCGTCCGTGCGCAAGTGCAGCCCGCGATGGTTCATCGCGGGCGATTGTCCTTGATTCTCCTTAAGTAAAAATTAGCCCTGACTTAAGGAGCGCAGTGCATCGCTTGGTGGGCGGTGCTGACCCGGCCGATCAGTTTTTCCCAGTAGTCACTCTCAGTACCGGCTCCGATCAGCTTCTTCGCCAGTTGTTCGCCCTCGCATGAGAGGAAGACCAGTGAGGGGGCGATCTCCACGCCATAGCGTGTCGCTATGTCGTAGCCTAGCATGTCCTCACCGTTGAAATCGGTGATGGGCATGGGACTGTCCACCAGTATCTTGCGAATGAGCACCTTGTCACCATATTCCGGGTCTTCCAACAGGCGCACCATGTACTTGCGCTCGAGCTTGCGGCAGTAACCACAGTAGTCGGCGGAGAACATGATCAGCAGCGGCACATGTCGCTGTGCGGCCTCGAGTGCCAGGTCCTGCAGGTCGTAGGTGGTGTCCAGGTGGTCGGTGTTGTAGGCGAGTGCCGGGGGAGGGGTAATAAGCAACAGCGCGAGCAGAAGCGCGCCGAATAGGGGAAGGGGGTGGTTCTTCATCTCTCATCTCCCGTGCTGGTCGATGCGGAAATGAAAACGGGGCCGCATGCGGCCCCGTTCATCGCTAATGCTTATTCAGGACGTTTAATCCTGCAGCCGCTGGCTGAGCCGACGAAATTCCGTGTGGCCTGTACCTCACCGCTCATCTGGACCACGCTGCCGTGCAGGCCGCGCTTGAGAGTGACCTCTTCGGGGATGCCGTTGGCATTGAACAGGTAGGCGGTCTCACCCAGCACCACGAAGAGGTTGTGGTAGGTGGTCTTGTAGGTGATCTCCTTGGCACTGAGGAAGTCATCGATGTGCTGCAGGCCGTCGATGCTAACCAGGGCACCGGCTTTGTCATCGAACAGTACGTGCGGCTCGTCCTTGGTGCAGTTGGCCAGTACCTGCTTGATGCGAACCATGGCAGTGCCTTCAGCGTCCTGCAGCTCAGCGATGCTGTACTCTGCAGCAGCGGCGAAGAGGGGGGCGTTGATGAGCATGGCCGTGGCGAGGAAAAGGGACTTCAGTTTCATAGCCGGTTGTCTCCCGAGTATATGTTGATGGAACAACATGTTTTATTAAACCGTGCATCCGCCGGGCGGCGGCGATAATCCATTAGATATTTCTCCCTTCTGACTAGAAGGTTATTAGAAAGGGAGGCCGTTGCGCAACCAAGCAAAACGCTTGGAATTAAAGGAAAAAAATAACGGGGGCCAGGAGCCCCCGTTTTCAGTTGTGCAGATCGGGCTGTGTGTTATCCCGATAGTAAGGAGACAAGTAATGAGACCCGTGTGCCTCAGGGAAGTTCCCGGCTACTGGTAGAGGGCCTCAACCCGCGCCCCGTAACGCTCCAGCACCTTGGGACGCTTCACCTTGAGGGTGGGGGTGAGCAGACCGTTATCAATGCTCCAGGGCTCCAGAGAGAGGTCAACGCGGCGAATCTTGGCGTAGCCGGGGAAGGCGTGCAGCTGCTCGCGGATTCGTCGCTGGACCGCCTTCAGTACCCCCTTGTCGTGGAGTGATGCGGGTTCTAGCGGGTCGACGCCGCACTCCTGGGCAAAGGCGGGCCAGAGCTCGCCGTTGAGCACCAGCAGCGCCGCCAGGTAGGAGCGCCCCTCGCCGACGACCATCACCTGCTCAAACAGCGGGTCGGCGGCGATGGCCAGTTCCATGTCGGCCGGGGGGACCTTCTCGCCGTTGGAGAGTACGAGAATGTCTTTAATACGCCCGGTGATGCGCACATGGCCGCTGGGGGCGATGCTGGCCTGATCGCCGGTATGCAGCCAGCCCTCGCTGTCGATGGTATCGGCAGTGGCGGCATGGTTGTTCCAGTAGCCCAGCATCACCGAGTCACCGCGGGCCAGTAGTTCGTCATTCTCTCCCAGGCGGATCTCTACCCCCTCAAGCGGGTGGCCGATGGTGGTGGGGTCGTTATCGTCGGGGCGGTTGCCGCAGATGATGGGTGAGGCCTCGGTCATGCCGTAGCCCTGGAATAGCGGCAGACCCAGGCCGATAAAGGTGCGCGCCACCGCATAGGAGAGCGGAGCCCCGCCAGTGCCGACAAAACGCAGGCGTCCGCCCAACTTGGCCATCAGTTTGTCGCCCACCAGGCGCTGGCCCAACGGCGCCAGCCACAGCAG
>JBFFRO010000080.1:0-7049 GCA_041572995.1 Thiohalomonadaceae bacterium | reverse complement strand
CGCCAAGGTGCTGCAGAAGATGAAGAAGACCGCCGAGGACTACCTCGGTGAAGAGGTGACCGAGGCGGTGATTACCGTGCCGGCCTACTTCAACGACTCTCAGCGCCAGGCCACCAAGGACGCCGGCAAGATTGCCGGCCTCGAGGTCAAGCGCATCATCAACGAGCCTACCGCCGCGGCCCTGGCCTTCGGTATGGACAAGCAGACCGGGGATCGCAAGATCGCCGTTTACGACCTTGGTGGCGGTACCTTCGATATCTCCATCATCGAGATCAATGAGATCGACGGTGAGCACCAGTTCGAGGTGCTCTCCACCAACGGTGATACCTTCCTCGGTGGTGAAGACTTCGATATGCGTCTCATCGACTATCTTTCCGATGAGTTCAAGAAGGACAGCGGCATTGACCTGCACAACGACCCGCTGGCCCTGCAGCGCCTGAAGGAGGCCGCCGAGAAGGCCAAGATCGAGCTCTCCTCCAGTGCCCAGACCGAGGTCAACCTGCCCTACGTGACCGCCGATGCCTCCGGTCCCAAGCACCTCAACGTCAAGGTGACCCGCGCCAAGCTGGAGTCCCTGGTCGAGGAACTGATCACCCGCTCCATCGAGCCCTGCAAGACCGCCCTCAAGGATGCCGGCCTCTCCGCCTCCGAGATCGACGATGTCATCCTGGTCGGCGGCATGACCCGTATGCCCAAGGTGCAGGAGCAGGTGCAGGCCTTCTTCGGCAAGGAGCCGCGCAAGGACGTCAACCCCGACGAGGCGGTGGCCGTGGGCGCCGCCATCCAGGGTGGCGTGCTCGGCGGTGACGTCAAAGACGTGCTGCTGCTGGATGTCACCCCGCTCTCCCTGGGTATCGAGACCCTGGGTGGGGTGATGACCAAGCTCATCGACAAGAACACCACCATCCCGACCAAGGCCAGCCAGGTCTTCTCCACCGCCGACGACAACCAGGCCGCGGTCACCGTGCACGTGCTTCAGGGTGAGCGCGAGCAGGCCGCGGCCAACAAGTCGCTGGGTCGTTTCGACCTGGCCGACATCCCGCCGGCCCCGCGCGGTGTGCCGCAGATCGAGGTGACCTTCGACATTGATGCCAACGGTATCCTCAACGTCTCGGCCAAGGACAAGGGCACCGGCAAGGAGCAGAATATCGTCATCAAGGCCTCCTCCGGCCTCTCCGATGACGAGATCGAGAGTATGGTCAAGGATGCCGAGGCCCATGCCGACGAGGACAAGAAGTTCCACGATCTGGTCAACGCCCGTAACCAGGCCGACTCGCTGATCCATGCCACCCGCAAGTCCATGGAGGAGCTGGGTGATGACAAGCTGGAGGCGGGTGAGAAGGAGGCCATCGAGGCCGCCATCACCGAGCTGGAAGAGGCGATGAAGGGTGACGACCTGGAGGCCCTGGAGACCAAGACCAAGGCCCTCACCGAGGCCTCCGGCAAGATGGCCGAGCGCCTCTACGCCCAGGCCGGTGCTGATGCCGGTGCTGGCCAGGCCGATGCCGGTGAGCACCAGGCCGACGATGGCGTGGTCGATGCCGAGTTCGAAGAGGTCAAAGACGACAAGAAGTAAACCGCTTCACGGCAAGCTGGAGCTGGCGGCGGGGCGGTGAGAGCGGCCCCGCCGTTGGCGTATTCACGGCGACAGAGAGCTGATAGGAATCCATGTCGAAAAGAGATTATTACGAGACTCTGGGGGTCCAGAAGAACGCCACCGAGGCCGAGATCAAAAAGGCCTTCAAGCGGTTGGCGATGAAGTTCCACCCGGACCGTAACCCGGACGATAAAGAGGCCGAGGAGAAGTTCAAGGAGGCCAAGGAGGCCTACGAGGTCCTCTCCGACAGCCAGAAGCGTGCCGCCTACGACCAGTTTGGTCATGCCGGGGTGGACCCCAGTATGGGCGGCGGCCCCGGTGGCTTCGGTGGTGGTGGCGGCGCCTCTTTCTCCGACATCTTCGGCGATGTCTTCGGCGACATCTTCGGTGGTGGTGGCGGCGGCGGCGGCGGTCGCAGCCGCGTGCGTCGCGGTGCCGATCTCAGCTTCAATCTGGAGCTGAGCCTGGAGGAGGCGGTGGCCGGTACCACGCAGAAGATCCGCGTGCCCAGCTACGAGCCGTGTGAGGCCTGTGAGGGCACCGGTGCCAAGAAGGGCACCAAGCCCAGCACCTGTCCCACCTGCCAGGGAGTTGGTCAGGTGCGCATGCAGCAGGGCTTCTTCTCGCTGCAGCAGACCTGTCCACGTTGCCACGGTAGCGGCCAGATCATCTCCGACCCCTGCGGTACCTGTCACGGTGAGGGGCGCGTGCGCAAGCACAAGACCCTTTCGGTCAAGGTGCCGGCGGGTGTCGACAACGGCGATCGCATCCGTCTGGCCGGTGAAGGCGAGGCGGGGGAGCACGGCGGTCCGCCCGGCGATCTCTATGTGCGTATCCTGGTCAAGGAGCACCCGATCTTCAGCCGCGATGGCACCAGCCTCTACTGCGAGGTGCCGATCAGCTTCACCAGCGCCGCCCTTGGCGGCGAGTTGGAGGTGCCTACCCTGGATGGCAAGGTCACCCTCAAGATCCCTGCCGAGACCCAGAGCGGCAAGCTCTTTCGTCTGCGTGGCAAGGGGGTGAAGTCGGTCCGCGGTGGCCCGGTGGGCGATCTGATCTGTAAGGTAGAGGTGGAGACCCCGGTCAACCTCACCGATGAGCAGAAGGATCTGTTGCGCCAGTTCGAGGAGAGCGTCAAGGGCAACGGCAAGCACAGCCCCGCCCACAGCGGCTGGCTGGATAAGGTGAAGAACTTCTTCGAGGATCTTGGCAAATGATTAAAGTAGCCGTAATCGGCGCCGCCGGGCGCATGGGGCGCACCCATATCGAGGCCCTGCACCAGACCGAAGGAGTAGTGCTGGGGGCCGCGGTGGTCGAGCCCGGTTCCAGCCTTATTGGTGCCGATGCCGGGGAGGTCGCGGGCGTGGGCCCGCTGGCGGTGCCCATCGTCGACTCGCTGGAGGCCGCCTGCGACAACTTCGATGTGCTTATCGACTTCACCCTGCCCGAGGTGACCCTGCGCAACGTTGCCTTCTGCCGTGAGCACGGCAAGGCCATGGTGATCGGCACCACCGGCCTCAGCGATGAGCAGAAGGCGAAGCTGCAGGCGGCGGCGGGCGACATCGCCATCGTCTTCGCTCCCAATATGAGTGTCGGCGTCAACCTCACCCTCAAGCTGCTGAAGATGGCCGCCCAGGTGCTGGGTGATACGGTGGATATCGAGGTGATCGAGGCCCACCATCGGCACAAGATCGATGCCCCCTCCGGTACCGCCCTGGCCATGGGCGAGGCGGTGGCCGAGACCCTGGGGCGTGACCTCAAGGAGTGCGCGGTCTACGGTCGCGAGGGCCGCACCGGTGAGCGTGATCGCCAGACCATCGGCTTCGAGACCATTCGTGCCGGCGATATCGTCGGCGAGCACACGGTGATGTTTGCTGATATCGGTGAGCGGGTGGAGATTACCCACAAGGCCTCCAGCCGCATGACCTTCGCCAAGGGCTCGGTGCGTGCCGCCCAGTGGCTGGCCGGACGCGAGGCGGGGCTTTACGACATGCAGGATGTGCTCGGTCTGAAGGATTGAGCCGAAAAAAAGGGCCGCTAGCTGCGGCCCTTTTTTTATCCCTTTTCGCTTTTTCTCTCCAGTGGCGGCTCCGCCCCCAGCAGCTCGGCGATCATCGCCTTAATCTGCTGTCTCTGGCTCTCCGGATCGCTGTTCTCCAGCTCACCCAGCATTTCAATCAGGCCGTGGGCAGTCTGCGACTGCTGCTGTTTTACCTCGACATCCATCTCTTTGCGCATCACCTCGGCCTGGGCCTTGTTCTGTTCGCGGCTGTCGCCACGGAAGAGCGACTCTACGGTCTCGGCTATGCGGCTGAGAATGCGGTAGACCACCGAGGCAGAGAAGCCGCCAACCATCGCCAACAGTGGCCGGGCGAAGCCGTCGTGGCCTGCCGTGGCCGTATCTGAGCCGGGGGGGAGGGGCATGTCCAGTTCAATCAGGGTGGCGAGGATGAAGCCGGCGATCAGCCCGAGAACGAAGCGGGCCCAGTAGGCACCACTGTACTTGGGGTCGAAGGTGTTCTCCTGAATGAAACGATTGGCCTTGAAAAGGTTGACGAAGGAGGCACCCACTCCGGCGGCGGCCAGCAGAAACAGTTCGTTGAGCAGCAGGGTGCTGCCACTGGCGAGCAGGATATCGGTATTTCGGGGGCTGCCGTCCACCTCACTGAAAAGACTCAGGCCCATCAGCAGCATCAGCGAGATGAGTGCGGCGACCATCAACTGGCGCATCAAGGGCACGGCACCGAAGTGGTGGAGGAAGGGGTGTGCTCTCGCGTCATCGTTGAGTAGCAGGACGGTGCGAGGTGAGGCCGGGCTGATGGCCTTGACCAGCTGCTGGTGGATGCCACCGAGCTCCTGCATCGTCGTATCCTTGCAGCCCGCCTGGCCGAGCTCGGCAATACAGTGCAGGCGTTGGAGCAATAGGCCCTTGACCTCATGCCCCGAGCTCTGAGCGTGGCGGGCCATGGCCAGACACTCCTGCAGGGTGTCGCTGAAAAGGGTGTCGGCGTTGTGGAGCTCTTCCCTGGTGGACATCGTTCACTTCCCTATGATGTTTGTCGTCTCGTGCATACCCTCTCACCGGCGTTCCCTGATGGCAAGTCAGAAAAAGCCTCACTGTGTAGTCCAGGCAGCCTTTCGTGGCCCCTGTTCCGGGACTAGACTTGTGCGATGAGCGTATCTCCCCTCTATAGAGCCGCGGGCATGGCCTTGCTTCTGGCCATCCAGTGGCCGCTGCAGGCCGAGCCGTTCAGCCAGATCAAGCTGGGGATTGGCTATAACGACAACCTCGCCTACGGCGATGAGGTGGCGGGCGATACCGTCGCCAGCCTGCGCTATAGCCGAGCTTACCCACGTGCCGGTGGTAATGGTGCGCGGCTTAGCTACCTATTCGGCGGCGCTGCAGAACTCTACGCCGACTATACGGACCTCAACAGCGTCATGGCCGAGGCGGGCTTTCTCTACCAGGAGCCGCTGGGCTTTGGCACCGTGCCTCCCTGGTATCAGCTCGGTGGCACCCTGGGCTATCAGTGGGTCGCTGATGGGCTGCGTGATGCACTGCAGCTGGATCTGAATGCCGAGATCAGCAGGCGCTTTGGCCAGCGCAGTGGTGGCTGGCTGGGGCTGGGCTATCACTGGCAGGATGCCCGAGATGCAACCTTTGATGGCGAGCAGATCAGCCTGGGCCTGGGGGGGGATTATCGGCTCAGGGAGCGCTGGCAGCTATTCGCTGCCTTCATCCGTTACCGGGGTGAGGTGGTCGTCACCAGCACAACCGACCTTCAGCTGAGCAAGGGGGCTGACCGTACCACCTTGGATGGGGCCTTCGGCAAGGGACGGATCGCCTATCGCCTGGATGGTGATACCGATGTGTTCGAGCTGGGGCTGAGTCACGAGCTGGGACCTAGGGCGATACTGAAGCTGCTCTACAGTCGGCGTGAGTCCAGCCTCACTGGTGGCAGCGATAGCAGCGGCAACCTCTACGCCCTGAGCTACCTCTATCGCTACTGAGGCGGGCTCAATTCTCGCTGCTGCGTGCCTGCTCGGTCCGCTCCATCAAGCGGCGGATATCCGGGTGCTCCTCCATCAGTTCCAGCATATCCTCGCGGCGCAACTCGTAGAGCAGGCAGGGGGAGACACAGCGCACATCGGCATTGCGCGGACTGCCGTGCAGCAGCGAACTCTCACCGAAAATGTCACCGGCCATCAGCGTACCCAGGCGCAGGCTATGTTCCGTCTCGTCAGGTCGTTCTACCGCGACGACGCCACGGGCGATGATGAACAGGGAGTCCCCCTCGCTGCCCTGTTCGACGATCAGTTCATCCTCACTGCGGGTCAGGCGATGCAGGCGCGGTACCAGAGCTGCGATTTCTTTTCGCCCCAGGCCATGCAGCAGCGGGGTACGGCGTAGCAACTCCTCGGGGTGCATCTCGATGGGACGGGCCACCTGGCCGCGCAGGTTCTCCAGTTGATGGTAGACCCGCTCCTCGATGCGCTCGGCCAGGGGGCCGGGGAGGGCGCCCTCCTCGGCCCGTTCGCGGGCGGTTTCTGCCTGGGTCAACAGTAGCAGGCGCATCCCCAGTCGCTCCTGCATGGCGGCGACGAACTCTGGAAAAAGGTCGGCGGAGCGGTCCAGCTTTTCACGTGCCATCTGCCGCCAGCGGCGGTAGCGCGAGGCCACCTCCTCAACCAGCTCGGCTGGCGTTCCCTCCAGCTCGGCCAGTTCACTCAGATAGTCCAGTACCTGCTCACTGCCCTGGTAGTGGCCCCACAGCTCCTCGTAGTCGCGGGCGATGCGCACCTGGCGCAGGCCCTCGGCCAGCGGGGCGAAGAGGGCGAAGCGGTCCAGTAGCAGGTGGTAGAGCTTGTGCTCGGCAAAGCGGCGCACGCGGTGGGAGTGTACGTGCTCGAAGCGGCCGTGGTAGCGCAGTGCGTCCATCTGTAGATCCAGCACCAGCGAGAGCTCTCGCTGCGCCCCCTCGCTGAGGTGGCCCCGGCTGTACATCTCGTTATAGACGGAGCGCTCCTTGGCAAAGGCACGCAGATAGAGCAGGCGCAGTTCCTGGTCACGGTCCAGTTCGCCGCTACGTAGGCGGCTCATTTCGCTTTCGGCTACCTCGAGGCGCTCTCGGTAGAGGCCCTCCAGGTGGCTGGCGATGGGGCGGGAGAAGAGTCCGCCGCTGACCAGCGCCGGCAGCTGCTGCAGCGCCCGGCGTTGGGACTCCAGCTCCACCTCGGCGTCGGCCAGGCGGTCGGCCAGTGGTGGGTGGTCCAGTCCCAGGCGGTGGATGAGCGGCTGCATGGTGAGCCCCTGCACCAGCAGGGTGAAGAGTACGGCACCCATGACGATGGCGGTGAAGCTCTCGCGCAGCTCGAAGTAGGGGAGGCTCATGACGATGGCCAGGGCGATGGCCCCGCGAAGCCCACCCCACACCATCACCGTCTGGTAGTT
>JBFFRO010000079.1:0-7066 GCA_041572995.1 Thiohalomonadaceae bacterium | reverse complement strand
GCTCCCCTCCTCCACCTGCTGCTTGAAGAAGCGCTGCAGGTAGGCCGGGTCCTTGGGTATGGAACGAATCGACAGCACCGGGTAGCCCAGTGTCTGGAACTCCTCCAGGATCTCGTGATTGAGGCCCGGGTCGTTGTGGTAGGGACGGCCGATCATCAGTAGCACCAAGTCGTTCTCTTTCTCCGCCTTGTTGAGGATCTCCAGGCCGCGCTCCTGCAGGGCCTCGTCCACCAGGCGCATCGCCTCCCAGCCCTGGCCGCAGGCCCAGTCACTCTCGTCGCGGGTAATGCCCAGTGGCTCAGCCCACATGCGATAGAGTTCATCGCGCAGCTGGTCTGGCTCCTCAAAGTGCAGGGCATCATGCAGGTATTTCACCTCGGCCTCTTCGAAGAAATTCTTCTCCTTGGTGAAGGCGGCCTGGGCCACCATCGGCGTACCGGCCACCACCGGGCAGGTTTTGTTACCCATGGTGTGGTCAACGAAGCTGGGCAGGTCCACCAGAGAGGGGAACCAGATGTAGTCCACCGGCTTGCGGTTGCCCTTAGGGTGCAACAGCGAGTAAATATGGGCCAGTGCCGCCTTGGAGGGGAAGCAGGGGTCCACCGAGCCGTACTTACCGCCCTCCTGGAACAGCTCCTCGGAGGTCTGGTCGGAGAAGACGATATTGCGTCGATCCACCCCCAACGCTTCGAGATAGCTGCGCAGGAAGGGTGCAACCGTGTAGCTATTGAGCACCCGTGGGATACCGACACGCAGCTTTTTGCGTCGCTCTGCGGCCGCCTCTTCACTGCGCTCGAAAGGACGCTCGATGACCTTGCGCTTGACCCCACCTAGGCCGAACAGGCCGCGGCTGAGTTGCTGGTCACGCACCGGCGAACCCGCCTCCGGCAGGGGCGGTACCTTGTAGAAATGGCGGAAGGCGAGGTTGGACTCGTAATCCACCAGATTCGGATAGAGACCCTTGAGGCGCTTGCGCTCCTTGCCCAGCTCAACCACCGCCTCCTTGGACTCCACGGTGCCCTTCTCGCAGGCGAAGCCGGCGATGTAACGACTGACCTCGCCATCGGGCAGAGTGGTATCGATGAAGGTGCGCGAGCAGTTGTTCTCGCAGAAGGTGCAGCGGGTCTCCTCATCGGTGCGGGTGGTGTAGTGCAGGTCGATGGCCTCATCCAGACCGATGAAATTGGAATGGCCGCGACGCTCAACGACGCGCTTGGCCTCCAGCGCCGCACCGATGGCCCCCGCCTCGCCGGTATGGGGGTGGACCTTGACCACGGCATCGGGCACACGCTCGTGGATGTAGTCCACCTGCGCCTTGACCGCCGCCAGGTTGTACTGGGTGCCGCCCTGGAGAACGTACTTGCGCCCCAGCTCGGACATGCGCGGGATCTGCACCACGTACTGCCAGACGTTCTTCGGCAGCACCTGGGCCAGGCCGGCAAACAGCTCCTCCTTGGAGAAGCCCTCCTTCTGGAAGTTGACCCGGTCGGTATCGAGGAACACCGCACAGCCGTAGCTGAAGCGCGGCGAGAGGTCGGCGTTAAAGGCCACCTCGGCATAATCCTTCACATCCACGCCAAACTGTGCGGCCATCGCCTGCAGCAGCATGCCGTTGCCAGCCGAGCACTGGTTGGAGAGGCGGAAGGACTTCACCTGGCCGTGCTGCAGGAACAGCACCTTGATGTCCTGACCGCCGATATCACAGATCACATCGATATCATTGCCGCAGTATTTCTGCGCGCTCATCATGTGAGCCACGGTCTCGACGATGTTGGCGTCGACCTTGATCGCCTTCTCCAGCACATCGGCGGCATAGCCGGTGGCGCCGAAGCCGAGGATCTCCAGGGTCGCCCCCTGCTCGGTGACGTAGTTCTTGATGTTGGCGAGGATCTCCTTGGTGTCCTGAATCGGATTACCCTGGGAGAGGCGGTACTCCTTCTTGAGGATATCGCCCTGCTCATCGATCAGCACCGCCTTGGAACTGGTGGAGCCGCCATCGAGACCGATATAGCCACGCACCACGGTGCCGGGCTCGAAGCGGGCTGGGTTGAACACCGGCACCGCGTACTGCTTGCGAAACTTTTCCAGCTCCTCGCGCGAGGCGACCAGCCCCTTGCCGGCACCGGCGGACATGCGTGCCTGGCGACCTCGCTGCATGAAGGTGCGAAGCGACTCCAGGCCACGATAATCGATGGCGTCGCCCGCATCCTGAACACCGAACACCACCGCACCGTAGGCGGCGTAGTACTGGGCATTTTCGGGAACGATCACCAGCTCCTCGGCGGTGGCATCACCCACATCGTAGCCGCGCTCGGCCCAGGTCTGGGGAATACGCAGGCGCCAGGCCTGCTGCAGGAAACTGAGATAGGTGTTGGGGCCACCCAGCAACAGCACCTTGGGCATCATAGTGTTACCACGGGTCAGCACCGAGAGGTTCTGCATGACGATGGCATCGGCCAGCGAGTTCATCACCTCACCGGAGGGCACACCGGATTTGATCAGGTTGACGATGTCGGTCTCGGCAAACACACCGCACTTGGCGGCCACATGGTGCAGCTTGCCCGGGTCGAACTCCAGCGCCTTGAGCTGATCGGCATTCATGCCCACCTTGAGCACGCACTTGTCGATGGTGGCGCCGGTACCAGAGGCACACTTGTCGTTCATCGAGGTGATGACCTGGCGCTCGCCGGTCTCCGGGTTCACCTTGAAGAGAATCACCTTGGCATCCTGACCGCCCAGCTCCATCACCGAATTGACGTCCGGGTGCAGCTTCTCCACCGACAGGGTGACGGCATTCACTTCCTGCACGAAACGGGCACCAAGAGGCTCGGCCAGGGGGCCGGCACCGGAACCGGTGATATAGGCACGGAAGGAATCCAGCGGCTGGTCGGGGAAGGCCTCGTGGATGGCCTCAAGCATCTCCGCCAGCTTTTCTGCCTGACGGGTCTCGTGTCGCTCGTAACGGCTCCAGCGGATCGCCAGGGAATCCGGCTCCACCACCACACACTTGACCGTAGTCGAGCCGACATCAATACCAATTAACAATGGCTGTTCCTCCATTCCTCTCTAGCCCTGTTATATTTTACTTAAATCGGGCCTAAATTCCTATTTATAAAAGGGTTATTTGTCCTTTTATAGCCTGACAAACATGGCGCATCCGTAGCGGGGAGTCAAGCGCATGTGGCGGTGTTACACTCCCGCCCCATGCTCAAGTTGAACCAACTCTCCCTGCGCCGTGGCCCCCGCCTGCTAATCGACAGCGCCGACCTGCAGGTCAATCCCGGCGACAAGCTGGGGCTGACCGGTGGCAACGGCTGCGGCAAATCCAGCCTGTTCGCCATGTTCCGAGGTGAGATCGGCGCCGATAGCGGCGATTTTTCCCTGCCGCCCGACTGGGTCATTGCCCATGTGGCCCAGGAGACACCGGCCCTGGAGCGTGCCGCTATCGACTATGTGCTCGATGGCGATGGCGAGCTACGCGAGCTGGAGGCCTCACTCAAAGAGGCCGAGGCGCAAAACGACGGTCATGCCCAGGGGGAGCTGCACGAGCGGATGGCCGCCATCGACGGCTATAGCGCCCGCGCCCGCGCCGCGCGGCTGATGCACGGGCTGGGCTTTCTCCCCGGCCAGGAGGAGCGCTCGGTGACCGACTTCTCCGGCGGCTGGCGCATGCGCCTCAACCTGGCCCAGGCACTGATGTGCCGCTCCGACCTGTTGCTTCTGGACGAGCCCACCAACCACCTCGACCTGGATGCGGTGCTGTGGCTGGAAGAGTGGCTGCTGGCCTACCGCGGCACCCTGATGCTGATCTCCCATGACCGCGACTTCCTCGACCGGGTGGTCGGGCGGATTGTTCACATCGAACAGGGACGCCTTAATCTCTACACCGGCAACTACAGCGACTTCGAGCAGCAACGCGCTGAACGCCTGGCCCAGCAGCAGGGGGCCTTTGAGAAGCAGCAGCGCGAACGGGCCCACATGGAGGACTTTGTGCGCCGTTTCCGTGCCAAGGCCACCAAGGCACGTCAGGCACAGAGCCGACTCAAGGCGCTGGAGCGCATGCAGGAGATCGCCCCGGCCCACGTCGACTCCCCCTTCCATTTCGAGTTCCGCGAGCCACACAAACTGCCCGATCCCCTGCTGCAGCTGCAACAGGCCGCGGCCGGCTATAGCAGCGATGCGCCACTGCTTGAGGGAATCAAGCTGAGCCTGCACCCGGGACAGCGCATCGGCCTGCTGGGGGCCAATGGCGCCGGCAAGTCCACCCTGATCAAGCTGCTGGCGGGCGAACTGGCGCCACTCTCCGGTGAGTGCCTGCCAGCCCAGGATCTCAAGCTGGGCTACTTTGCCCAGCACCAGCTGGAACAGCTGGACCCGGAGGCCTCGCCGCTGCTCCACCTGCAGAGGCTCGATGGCAAGGCCCGCGAGCAGGAGCTGCGCGACTTCCTCGGTGGCTTCGGCTTCAACGGTGATCGCGCACTGGAAGAGATCGCCCCCTTCTCCGGCGGCGAGAAGGCACGCCTGGCTTTGGCCCTGCTGGTCTACCAGCGCCCCAATCTGCTGCTACTGGATGAGCCCACCAACCACCTTGATCTGGAGATGCGCCACGCCCTCAACATCGCCCTGCAGGGTTTCGAGGGCGCCCTGTTGCTGGTCTCCCACGACCGCCACCTGATCCGCAGTGTCTGCGACGAGCTCTGGTGGGTAGCCGAGCACCAGGTACGCCCATTTGAGGGCGATCTGGAGGCCTACCGCCAACAGCTAAAGCAACTCGTGCGCGATACAGAGGCCGGTTCGAGCTCCGCCGATATCTCGGCGGGGAACAGCGCCGAGGCTCGTAAGCAGCGTCGCCGCGAAGAGGCGGAGCTGCGCAAGCGGATCAAGCCCCTGCGCAACCGCTCGCAAAAGCTGGAGCGGGAGGTCGAACGGCTGGAGGCGGTTGTGGCGGAGCTGGATCTGCGTCTCGGTGACCCCAGTAGCTACGACGACCCGGAGGCATTGTCTAAACTGATGGAAGAGCGCGGCAACAAAGCCGCCGCCCTGACCGAGGCCGAGGAGTCATGGATGGCCCTCGAGGGCGAGATCGAGGAACTGGAGAGGAGTCTGGAGTGACGCGCAAGAACCGCCTGATATCCATTATTGCCGGTAGCCTCATCGGCCTGGCGGTTCTCGCCCTGCTCTCCCCTTACCTCGCGGCCTTCGCCCTGGGGCACCTGCTCGTCGGCCAGGGCTTCGGCTTCGCCACGGTCGAGCGCCTGGCGATCCACCCCGTCGACGGCCGCATCGAACTGCGGGGCCTTCAGGCAGGACGCACGGCGATCAATCAGTTGCAGCTGAATAGCCTGCAACTGGAACTGGACACCGCCGCACTCCTCGACAGGACCCTGCGCATCCGTAGCCTGAAGGTCGACGGCCTGCGGCTCCACCTGCAGCAGTTCCACGACGGCTCACTGCAACTCGGCGGTCTGCTACTGCCCGCGACCACTCCTGCTCCCCCACCCGTCACCGATGGTACTCCACGCTGGCGAGTCGAGCTTCAGTCACTGAGCCTGAACGACGATCAGGTCAATATCCTCACCCCGCATCTGCGTGCCGAGCTGCTGATCGATAACGGCACCCTCAGCCAGCTCAGCCTGCCCCAGGGTGAGGCCAGTACCACATTTAGTCTGAGCGGGGTCCTCAATGAGGCCCCGCTGCAACTACAGGGCGAGGCCCGCCCCTTTGACGAGGCCCCCTCCGGCAAGCTGACGTTCAAGCTCGAGGGGCTGGAGCTGGCCCGCCTGCTGCCCCGCCTACCGCAGCTTCTTCCTGAACTGGAGCACTACCAGGCCCGGGTCAGTATCGACACCCGGGTTGAGGCAACAGCCGGGCTGACCAGCGTCCGCCAGCAGGGGACGCTGCACATCGATACACTGCATCTGCAGCAGTATGGGTTAGGGGTCGAGGCGGAGTCGCTGGAGTGGCAGGGAACCCTGGAACTGGCCTCGCTACAACCAAGCCTGAGTGGTCGCCTGGGGCTCACCGCCCTGAACCTGAGTGAGCGGGGCCACTCCCTGCTCTCCGCCGGCTCGATCGACATTGCTGACATCCAGCTCGCCAACTCGCGAAGGCTGAGCGTCGGCGCTATCGACATGCGCTCACTACAGCTGCGCGTGGCGCTGGACAAGCAGGGCCAACCGCAACTGCCCAAACTGCGTGGCGCCACACTTAAGAAGGTGTCCGCGAGCGAGGATGACATGCGCCCACCGACGAGCCCTGCGGACAGCCGCACTGAGATGGCGCTACACCTCGGTCCCCTGGCTATCAGCGAGGCGACCATCCACTTCCGCGACGATAGCGTCAGCCCCTCTTTTCAAGAGCGGCTACTCATACAGACGCTGCGTTTCAGCGGCCTGGATACCGAAAAGCCCGATGACAGTAGCGAGCTCACGCTCAAGGCTCGCATTGGTGACTTTGCCCTGATCGACCTGCAGGCCAAAGCCCGCCCCTTCACCCCCAAGGTGAATCTCGAGGCGCAGCTGGGGCTCAAGCAACTGGAGCTACCCCCGCTCTCGCCCTACCTGGCCAAACTGCTGGGCTATCAGTTCGAGAACGGCCAGATGGGGCAGCAGCTCAAGCTCACCATCGAGGACAACCAGATGGAGGGCAAGGCCGACATCCATCTCAGCAACCTCGACGTGGAAGAGGCGGTGCAGGTGAGCGAGCAGAGCCTGAAGGCCAAACTGGAAGTGCCGCTGGGCACCGCGCTGGCGCTGTTGCGCGACAACGACAACAACATTCAATTAAAGGTGCCGTTCAAGGGCGATATCGCCGCCCCCAACTTCGATGCCGGCAATGTCATTAACACCGCCCTGGCCAAGGCGCTGAAGGTCGGCGGGCTGGGCTACCTGAAGCTGGCCCTGCAGCCCTACGGCACTGCCCTCAGCGTGCTGCAGATGGCCGGCAAGGCGCTAAAGTATATTCCACTGGACCCGGTGCCCTACGCGCCCGGGAAGAGTGCAGCCGAGGCGGCCGACGCACAGTACCTGCAAAAGCTGTCGGCACTGATGGGCAAACGCCCCGGCCT
>JBFFRO010000078.1:0-7092 GCA_041572995.1 Thiohalomonadaceae bacterium | reverse complement strand
GCTACCGGCGCTAGAGCCACTCTCACGTAGCCGCGAGGCGCGTCTGGAGTTCGCCCTTGCGGCAGAGGAGTCGGCCGCTTCCCCCGGGGCCAGTGGACGCCTACTGTGGCGCTCTGCCCGACCGCATCTGCCCGCCGAGTATCTACTGCGCCGCGAGGGACGCTACGGGGTCTTTCTGCTGCGCGATGGTCAGGCGCAGTTCCACCTCATAGAGGGAGCCCGTGAGGGCAGCGCCGCGCCGCTGGCGCTGCCGGGGGAGACTCTGATTATCACCGAGGGGCGCTACACCCTGCGCCATGGTGATCGCGTACGCCGGGTGGAGTAGGGGCCATGCTCAGCCGCTTCCTGCAGCACCATGTGCTGGCCAACCTCACCTTCGTGCTGGTGCTGGTGCTCGGTATTCTCTTCGCCTACCCGATGATGCCCAGGGAGAAGGACCCCAGCATCAACTTCAACTGGATCCAGATCACCACCACCATGCCCGGCGCCTCCGCCGAGGATGTGGAGAAGCTGATCACCGATCCGCTGGAGGAGGCGGTAGCCAAGGTCTCCGACATCCGCTTTATCTCCAGCACCAGCCGCGAGGCGGTCTCCTCGGTGCTGGTGCGTTTTAACGATGTGGATACCCGCACCTTCGACAAGCGTCTCAACGACCTGCGCCGCGAGGTGCAGAACGTGGAGAATATCGAGCTGCCGGATGAGGCCAACTCCCCCTTTATCTTCGAGATCACCTCGGCCAACGCCTTCCCCACCGCGACCCTGGTGCTGCAGGGGCAGGCCGATGACGAGAACCTGCGCTACCAGGGGCGGCGGCTGGGGAAGGAGCTGGAGCGACTCAAGGGGGTCGATAGGATTGACTCCCTGGGGTTGCGCGACCCGGAATTGAAGGTGGTCTTTGACCCGGCGCGCCTGGGCGCCCTGGGTCTCAATCCCGGTGACCTGGCCGATACCGTCGGCCTCTATTTTCGCGACCTCTCCGCCGGCAGTGTGCGCATGGATAATCGCGAGGTGTTGTTGCGCCTGATCGGCACCGGTGAGGAGCCGGGGTTGCTGGAGGTGCTGCCGGTGATCACCGCCCAGGGTGAGGTGCCGCTGGGTTCGCTGGCACATGTGCGCCGCGACCGCGAGCAGGCCGAGCGGCTGGTGAGCTACGAGGGCCGTCCGGCGCTGATGCTGTCGGTGTTCAAGAAAGAGAGTGCCAACACCCTGGATCTGGTCGAGCGGCTGCAGGGCTTTATCGACGAGAAGAACCGTGCCATCGCCCCCTTCGGCCTGCGCCTGGCACTGGTCGATGACCAGACCCTCTCCACCCGCCAGGCCATCGGCGTGATGGAGACCAACGCCCTGCTGGGCCTGCTGCTGGTGCTGCTGGTGACCTGGGCCTTCCTCGGTTCGCGCATCGCCCTGTTTACCACCATCGGTATCCCCTTCACTCTGGCCGGCACCTTCCTGCTGCTCTACGGCATGGGCCTCACCATCAACAATTCGGTGCTGCTGGGGGTGGTGATCAGCCTCGGCATGCTGGTGGACGATGCGGTGGTGGTGGTGGAGGGGATCTATTACCGCATTCGCCACGGCATGGACACCACGCACGCCGCCGTGGAATCGTTGCGCGAGGTGTTCGCGCCGGTGACCGCATCGGTGCTGACCACCATGGCGGCGTTCATGCCGCTGATGCTGATGCCGGGCATCCTCGGCAAGTTCATGATGGTGATCCCGCTGGTGGTGACCCTGGCCCTGGCCATCTCCCTGCTGGAGGCCTACTGGATGTTGCCCGCGCACGTCATCGGCGCGCGGGTCAATTTCAATAACCCCTCACCGATCCACCGCCACCGCGAGCGCTTTACCCACTGGCTGCAGGTGAAGTATTCGCGCCTGCTCTTGCGGGCCATGCGCTACCCGATGCGCGGCGTGGTGGTGGTGATGCTGTTGCTGGTGGTGGCCCTGGGCGGGCTGGCCGCCGGACGCATTAACGTCAACTTTTTCGCCATGGAGTCCTTCCGCCTCTTCTATGTGAACATGGAGCTGCCCCCCGGTACACCGCTGGAGTTGAGCCTGGCCAAGGCCCGCGAGGCGGAGCTGCGAGTGCGCGAGGGGCTGGATGCCGAGGAGGTGCGTTCGCTGGTCAGCTACGCGGGCATGATGTTCACCGAGACCGAGCCGCTGATGGGTGATAACTACGCGCAAATCATGGTCAGCCTGCATCCGCGAGAGGAGGGCATGCGCAGCACCCATGAGGTGGTGCAGGCGGTGCGCCCCTACCTCACTGACCTGACCGGGCTCTCCGAGCTTTACTTCTTCGAGGTAAAGGATGGGCCGCCCACCGAGAAGCCGATCAAGGTGAAGGTGCGCGGCGATGATTTCGAACGTATCAGTGCCGCGGCGGAGGATATTAAGGCCATCCTCGCCGGCATCGATGGGGTGAATGATATTAGCGATAACGACAGTGCCGGCGGCATGGAGCTGGTGCTGCGTATCGACCACGATGCAGTGCACCGCGCCGGACTTAACCCGGCGACGCTGGGGCGTACCCTACGCCTGCTCGGCGACGGCGAGGTGGTCTCCAGCGTGCAGCTGCGCGGCGAGAAGGTGGAGGTGCGGGTGCAGTCCGAACGCGCACCGCTGCCGGACCTCGACGCGTTGATGCGTCTCACCCTGCCGCTGCCCTCGGGCGGTGAGGTCGCCCTCGGCGCGCTGCTGGATCACTCGGTGCAGTACGGTCGCTCCAATATCCGCCACCACAACCTGCGCCGCGCCATTACCGTGGAGGCGGACCTGGACAAGGCGGTGATCGATACCGTCAGCGCCAACGCGCGCGTGGTGGAGGCCTGGGAGGCGATCGCCGCCAACCATCCGGGGATCACCCTGGACTTCTCCGGTGAGCTGGATGACATCAACGAGAGCCTGGATGCCATCTTCATGCTCTTCCTCTTCGGCTTGGGGGTGATCTACGTCATCCTCGGAACCCAGTTCAAAAGCTATTTTCAGCCTCTGCTGATCATCTTCACCATCCCCATGGCGCTCACCGGCGTGCTCTTCGGCCTGTGGATCACCGACAACCCCTTGAGCCTCTACACCCTCTACGGGGTGGTGGCCCTGGGCGGTATCGCCGTCAATGCCTCCATCGTCCTCATCTCCGCCGCCAATCAGCGGCTGGAGGCGGGTATGAGCGTGACCCATGCGGCGGTCTACGCCGCGCGTCGACGGGTGATCCCCATCCTCATCACCTCGCTGACCACCATCGCCGGGCTCTTCTCGCTGGCCACCGGCCTGGGTGGCGAGTCGGTGATCTGGGGGCCGGTGGCCACCGCCATCGTCTGGGGCCTGGCCCTCTCCACCGTGCTGACCCTGCTGCTCTCGCCCATGCTCTACCGCTACTTCATGCTGCGCAGTGCTCGTTACCAGGGGCAGTTCAAGGGTTTCCTGCTCTTCGTCCTGCGGGTGGCGGCGGTGGTGCTGGCACTGGTAGCGCTGCTGATCGTCGGGGTGATGGCCGTCGCCGCCCTGCTCTCCTTATTGCCCTGAAATCGAGCGCTGGACGAACAAATGCACCATGGTGGTGCTATTGTTCGTGAGTGGGGCATTGGGAATCTTGCTATCTCCTTGTTTTGTCGTAAAGCACAAGATTGGTGCGATTCTTGCACTTAAGTCGGGCAAATGAATCGATAGTGAACACAATGGGGAGATGTAATGGATAGTTCTGCCAACGACACGTTGTTTGTGCTGCTCGGCGCCATCATGGTGCTGGCGATGCATGCCGGCTTCGCCTTTCTTGAGGTGGGCACGGTGCGCAAGAAGAATCAGGTCAATGCACTGGTGAAGATCATTGCCGACTTCGCCGTCTCCACCATTGCCTACTTCTTCATCGGTTACAGCGTCGCCTATGGCATGAGTTTCTTCGAGGCCGCCCCGGCCCTCTCCGAGAAGAGCGGCTTCGAGCTGGTGAAGTTCTTCTTCCTGCTCACCTTCGCCGCGGCCATCCCGGCGATCATCTCTGGCGGTATCGCCGAGCGCGCCAAGTTCAACCCGCAGCTGGCCGCCACCTTCGCGCTGGTGGCCCTGGTCTACCCCTTCTTTGAGGGCATTACCTGGAACGGCAACTACGGCGTGCAGGCCTGGATCGAGGCGAGCTTCGGCGCCGCCTTCCACGACTTTGCCGGTTCGGTAGTGGTGCACGGTGTCGGCGGCTGGCTGGCCCTGGGTGCGGTGGTGATGTTGGGTCACCGCAAGGGGCGCTACGGCAAGAATGGCGAGGTGTTTGCCCATCCGCCGAGCTCCATCCCCTTCCTGGCGCTGGGTGCCTGGATCCTCACCGTCGGCTGGTTTGGCTTTAACGTGATGTCGGCGCAGAGTGTCGGCGGCATCTCCGGCCTGGTGGCGGTCAACTCGCTGATGGCCATGGTCGGCGGCATCCTCTCGGCGCTGATCGCCGGCAAGAATGACCCGGGCTTCGTCCACAACGGCCCGCTGGCCGGCCTGGTGGCGGTCTGCGCCGGTTCCGACCTGATGCACCCCATGGGCGCGCTGATCACCGGCCTGGTGGCTGGTGGCCTGTTCGTCTGGACCTTCACTCTGGTGCAGAACAAGTGGAAGATCGACGACGTGCTCGGTGTCTGGCCGCTGCACGGCCTGTGCGGCGCCTGGGGTGGTATCGCCGCCGGCATCTTTGGCCTGGAGGCCCTGGGCGGTATGGGCGGGGTCACCTTCATGGCTCAGCTAGTTGGTACCCTCATCGGTCTCTCCATCGCCCTGGGCGGCGGCTTCCTGGTCTACGGCCTGCTGAAGAAGACCCTGGGGATTCGTCTCAGTGAGGAGGAGGAGTTTGATGGCGCCGATCTGTCGATTCACAAGATCGCCTCGGAGCCGAGCTACGACCGTTAATCAGCAACACTCTTTCGTAAAAAAAACGGGCCCTCGGGCCCGTTTTTTTATGCATGGCGCAGGTGCTTATTTGCCGGTCACGCTGCCCTGGCCCCAGCTGGATGCAGCCTGGTTGCGCTTGATGCACTCGGCAATATAGGCGGCACGCTGGTCGGCATCGGTGATCGCCTCGTCATCAACCTGTTCCTCGCAGTAGGCTTTGATGTTCGCCTCGTCGGCGGCTTGGCTGGGGGGGGAGAGGGCGAGTAGGCCGAACAGGGCGGCGATAGTCAGGTTTTTCATGGGGGCTTTCTCGTGCTTGGGGGTTAGGGGAAAGATAATACGAAGTTCGCTGGCAATTGGCACCCCACTGCCCAGTCACGTAAAATACGCCCCCTTTCCCTCCCTGGTGGTAATACGGCGAAATGCGTTCGGTCTATATCAAAACCTTCGGTTGTCAGATGAACGAGTACGATTCGGCGAAGATGGTCGATGTGCTCGGGGTGCAGTGCGGGCTGGTGCCGGCGGCCTCGGCCGAGGAGGCGGACGTGCTGCTGCTCAATACCTGCTCGGTGCGTGAGAAGGCGCAGGAGAAGGTGTTCTCGCAGTTGGGTCAGTGGCGGCCGCTGAAGGAGAAGAATCCCCAGGTGGTGATCGGCGTTGGCGGTTGCGTGGCCAGCCAGGAGGGGGAGGCGATTCGCGCGCGCGCGCCCTTTGTCGACATCGTCTTCGGCCCGCAGACCCTGCACCGCCTGCCGGAGATGCTGGGTGAGGTATGGGCCCACCAGCGCTCGGTGGTGGATGTCAGCTTCCCCGAGATCGAGAAGTTCGACCGCCTGCCGGAGCCGCGCGCCGAGGGGCCGAGTGCCTATGTCTCCATCATGGAGGGCTGCTCCAAGTACTGCACCTTCTGCGTGGTGCCCTACACCCGTGGCGAGGAGGTGAGCCGTCCCTTCGACGATGTGATCGCCGAGGTGGCCGCGCTGGCCGCCCAGGGGGTGCGCGAGGTGAACCTGCTGGGGCAGAACGTCAACGCCTATCGCGGCGAGATGCATGACGGCGGCACGGCCGACCTGGCGCTGCTGATCACCTATGTGGCGGCCATCGATGGCATCGAGCGCATCCGTTACACCACCTCCCACCCGGTGGAGTTTTCCGACTCGCTGATCGAGGTGTACGCCGAGGTGCCGGAGCTGGTCTCCTTCCTGCACCTGCCGGTGCAGTCGGGGGCCGACCGCATCCTGGCGCTGATGAAGCGCGGACACACGGCGCTGGAGTACAAGTCCAAGATTCGCCGCCTGCGCGCGATTCGCCCCGATATCTCCATCTCCTCCGACTTTATCGTCGGTTTCCCCGGCGAGAGTGAGGCGGACTTCGAGCAGACCATGCAGCTCATCGAGGAGGTGGGCTTCGACCAGAGCTTTAGTTTCATCTACAGCCCTCGTCCCGGTACCCCCGCCGCCGACCTCCCCGACGATGTGCCGATGGAGGTGAAAAAGGCGCGCCTGGCCCGCCTGCAGGCGGCCATTAACGAGAATGCCAAGCGCATCAGCGAGTCCATGGTCGGCTCGGTGCAGCGTATACTGGTTGAAGGCCCCTCACGTAAAGACCCCGAGGAGCTGGCCGGGCGTAGCGAGAACAACCGCGCGGTCAACTTCAAGGGCGACAAGGAACTCATCGGTCAGTTCGTCGAGGTGCGCATCACCGAGGCCTATCCCAACTCGCTGCGTGGCGAGCTGCTTTGATATCCACCACCGGTAACCGTCCATGAGCGCCACCCACATTGATGTCACCCTTGAGGCTGCTGATAACCAGCGCCTTGCCAACCTCTGCGGTCAGTTCGACGAGCACTTGCGTCAGATCGAGCGCCGCCTGGGTGTGGAGATCAACAACCGCGGCGAGCGCTTTCGCGTCATCGGCGACGAGGAGGCGGTGCGCGCGGTGGAGGGGCTGCTGCGCGAGCTCTATGCGCTGACCGCCGACGAGGTGCTGGACCCGCCGCGCGTGCACCTGTTCCTTAGCGAGGCGGGCGTAGAGTCGTTGCTGGATGAGCACCCGGAGCACGAGGAGGTGGTGATCCGCACCAAGCGTGGGGTGGTCAAGGGGCGTGGCGCCAACCAGCAGAAGTACCTGCATAACATCGTCAGCCACGACATCAATTTCGGTATTGGCCCGGCCGGTACCGGCAAGACCTACCTGGCGGTGGCCTGCGCGGTCGAGGCGCTGGAGAAG
>JBFFRO010000077.1:0-7253 GCA_041572995.1 Thiohalomonadaceae bacterium | reverse complement strand
GATGAAGATTCTGATCAGCAACGACGATGGTTACCAGGCCGAGGGGATACGCACCCTGGCTCGCCACTTGGCCACTCATGCCGAGGTGAGCGTGATTGCCCCCGAGCGCGACCGCAGTGGTGCCAGCAACTCGCTCACACTTGATAGCCCCATCCGTGCCCGTGAGCATGAGGATGGGGTCATCTCGGTGGACGGTACGCCGACCGACTGCGTGCACCTGGGCATCACGGGCTTGCTGGAGGAGGAGCCACACATGGTGGTCTCCGGCATCAATGCTGGGGCCAACCTCGGCGATGACGTGCTCTACTCGGGCACCGTTGCCGCGGCCACCGAAGGGCGCTTTCTCGGTCTGCCCGCGGTGGCGGTCTCGCTGGTGGCCCGCGGCGGGCATACGGTGAGTCACTACGAGAGCGCGGCACGGGTGGCGCTGTCGGTGGTCAAGCGTCTGGGCAGCCACCCGCTGCCTGCCGATACCATCCTCAACGTCAATGTCCCCGACCTGCCCTGGGAGCAGCTCAAGGGCTTCGAGGCCACCCGCCTGGGTAATCGCCACAAGTCTGAGCCCATCATTCGTAGCGCCGACCCACGGGGTCGCCCCATCTACTGGGTGGGACCGGCCGGCAGTGAGCAGGATGCCGGTCCCGGCACCGATTTTTATGCCGTTGCCAATGACCGGGTCTCCATCACCCCGATCCAGGTGGACCTGACTCGCCACAGCGCCATCGAGGAGCTGGATGGCTGGCTACGGGAGCTGGCCGACGGATGAACTCCCAGCACATCGGTATTGGCATGACCTCACAGCGCACCCGCGAACGACTGGTGCAGCGTCTGCGCGAGGAAGGGATAGGCGATGAGCGGGTGCTGGATGTGATCCGCACCCTGCCGCGTCACATCTTTATCGACGAGGCGCTCTCCAGCCGCGCCTATGAGGATACCGCCCTGCCTATCGGCGGCGGCCAGACCATCTCCCAGCCCTACATCGTGGCGCGCATGACCGAGGCGCTGCTTGAGGGGGAGATGCCCAAGCGGGTGCTGGAGGTGGGTACCGGCTCCGGCTACCAGTGCGCGGTGCTGGCCAACCTCGTGGACAAGGTCTACAGCGTTGAGCGACTCTCCTCCCTGCTTGGCCGGGCCCGCTCGCGACTGCAGGAGCTGGGCCTGCGCAACGTCATGCTGCGTCACGGCGATGGTTTTCAGGGCTGGCCTGAGATGGCCCCCTTTGATGCCATTATCGTCACCGCTGCGCCCACCGAGGTGCCGCAGGTACTGCTCAACCAGCTGGCCGAGGGTGGCCGGCTGGTCATCCCGGTGGGCGGTCGTGGCGGCCAGCAGCTCTATCGCATCACCCGCCGCGGTGGTGTATGCCAGCAGGAGCTGCTCGATCTGGTCAGCTTTGTGCCCATGCTCGACGGTATCCGGGAGTAGTCCATGAAGCTCTTTTCCCGCCTCTACGAATGGACCATGCGCTGGTCTGAACACCGCCATGCCCCGCGCATCCTCGCCGGGCTGAGCTTCGCCGAGTCCTCCTTCTTTCCCATTCCCCCGGATGTGATGCTGGCGCCGATGTCGTTGGCCCGTCCCGAGCGCGCCTGGCACTACGCCATGCTCACCACCCTCGCCTCGGTCGTGGGCGGCATGCTCGGCTATCTCATCGGCATGTTTGCCTTCGAGTGGGTAGAGCCGCTGATCCAGCAGGCCGGCTACGCCGAGGCCTATGCCGAGGCCGGCCAGTGGTTCGACCGCTGGGGCATTTGGGTGATCTTCCTTGCTGGCTTCTCGCCCATCCCCTACAAGGTCTTCACCATTAGCGCCGGGGTGGTGGGCATGGCCTTCCTTCCCTTCGTGCTGGCCTCGGCGGTGGGGCGGGGGGCGCGCTTCTTCCTGGTTTCCGGGCTAATGGTCTGGGGTGGCGAGCGCATGCAGCGCATCCTGCGTGACTACATCGACCGGGTTGGCTGGGTGCTGGTGGTGGTGGCGATCCTCGCCTACGTCACCCTCAACAACGGGCAGCAGGGCTAGCGCGATGGGGCGTGGCAGCGTACTCACCTGGCTACTGCTGCCGCTGCTGGCCCTATCCCTGTCTGCCTGCGGCAGCTTCCGTCCCCCCTCCGAGCGTGAGGTGCTGCTGGAGTACCGGGTGGTGCCCGGCGATACTCTCTACTCCATCGCCTGGCGCTATGGCTACGACTACCGCGAGCTGGCCGCCTGGAACCGGATTAAGGCCCCGTACAGCATCTATGTTGGCCAGAAGCTGAAGATTATCGCTCCCTTCCAGCGTGAACCACGGGCACCCAAACGTGTCGCCAGCGTGCCGCAAAGCCCGCAGCCTTCGGCCACGCCCCGGCCCGCGGTGAAAAAGCCCCCGGTTGCCGCCGCTCCGCAGGGGACGAAACGCCCCACGGCCGCTACGGCTACTACACGCAGTAATCGTCCCCCCCTTGAAAAACCGCCGACTCGCACCGATACCGCTCCTATCGCTTGGCGTTGGCCGACCGAGGGCAAGCTGGTGCATCGTTATGACCCCGCTGCCGGGCGCAAGGGCCTGGATATCGGAGGCAAGCGCGGCCAGCCGGTGGTAGCCGCGGCATCGGGGGTGGTGGTCTACAGTGGTGAAGGGCTTATCGGATACGGTAAGCTGGTCATTATCAAACACAATGACACCTACTTGAGTGCCTACGGTCACAATAGCCGATTGCTGGTCAAGGAAGGGCAGCAGGTGAAGCAGGGGATGCGTATCGCCGAGCTGGGAGGCACGCGGAAGGAGGGGAATATCCTCCATTTCGAAATACGCCGGGAGGGCAAGCCCATCGATCCGATGCGCTATCTACCCGGCCGCTGACGGGCGCAAAGCCAAGGTGGTCTTATGAAGGATGAGGATCAGCTGAACGGGCCGGAGGAAGTACCCGCCTCTGAGCAGGAGCAACAGGCCAGTAATAAGGCCGAGGTCGAGGTCGAGGAGAACTTCACCCCCGGCAAGGTGCCGGATCGTGAACTGGATGCCACCCGCATTTACCTAAGCGAGATCGGCTTCTCGCCACTGCTTAGCGCCGATGAGGAGAAGCACTACTCACGTCTGGCGCTCAAGGGCGACGAGTCGGCGCGCAAGCGCATGATCGAGTGCAACCTACGCCTGGTGGTGAAGATCGCCAGGCGCTACCTCAACCGCGGCCTGGCCCTGCTGGACCTCATCGAGGAGGGCAATCTCGGCCTCATTCGCGCGGTGGAGAAATTCGATCCCGAGCGCGGTTTTCGCTTTTCGACCTATGCCACCTGGTGGATCCGCCAGACCATCGAGCGGGCGCTGATGAACCAGACCCGCACCATCCGCCTGCCGATCCACGTGGTCAAAGAGATCAACGTCTACCTGCGCGCTGCACGAGAGCTGACCCAGAAGCTGGACCACGAGCCCAGCGCCGAGGAGATCGCCGAGATGCTGGACAAGCCCATCGAGGAGGTCAAGCGCATGCTTGGGCTCAACGAGCGGGTCACCTCGGTGGATGTGCCGCTGGGGCGCGAGGGGGAGAAGACCGTCCTCGATGCCATCCCTGATGAGAACAACGTCGACCCGCTGGACCTGCTACAGGACGACGATATCAGTGAACACATCGATATCTGGCTCAATGAGCTGAGCGACAAGCAGCGCGAGGTGGTGGAGCGGCGCTTCGGCCTGCACGGCCACGATATTGCCACCCTGGAGCAGGTGGGGGCTGAGATTGGCGTCACCCGTGAGCGGGTACGGCAGATCCAGATCGAGGCGTTGCGCCGCCTGCGTCAGATCATGGAGAACGAGGGCTACTCCGGCGAGGCGATCTAGCCCTAGAGGATGATCCCCGCGGCGACCCGTCGCCCCTCGCCGAGGAGGATGTTGTAGGTCCGGCAGGCGGCCCCGGAGTCCATCACCTCGACGCCGACCCCGGCGGCAAACAGCGGCGCGAGCAGGGCGGGGGCAGGGAAGCGCTGCCGCTCCCCGGTGCCGAGCAGCACCAGTTCCGGTTCATCTTTAAGCAGCAAGGCCAGCTGCGTCTCATCCAGTCCCTCGAAGCCGCCCGGCGCCCAGTCACGATCTAGCCGGGCGCCGCTGAGCAGGAAGGGCTCGTTCAGGGTTAGCTCCTCCAGCGAACCGGGGGCGGCCAGGGTCACCTCGCCGGGGCCGTAGCGGTGGATGGCGTAGCCGTTGAACTCGGTTTCCTGGGTAAATTTCATGCGCTTATCCACCCCGCTGCAGGCGGGGGTTTCATTGACAGTCGGTAGTGGCGGGCAGTAATGTTAGCAGTTTTACTGCGGACACTGCCCGGAATCGCCAAGTTGATAGAAGATTTCCAGAGAATCAAACGCTTACCGCCCTACGTCTTTGCCATTGTCAATGACCTGAAGGCCAAGGCGCGTGCTCGCGGCGAGGATATCATCGATTTCGGTATGGGCAACCCGGATCAGCCCACCCCCAAGCACATTGTCGACAAACTGGTGGAGGCGGCCCAGCGCCCCGACACACACCGCTACTCCATGTCCAAGGGGATCCCGCGCCTGCGCCGGGCCATCTGCAACTGGTACCAGGAGAAGTACGCGGTCGAGCTGGACCCGGAGAGCGAGGCGATCGTCACCATTGGCTCCAAGGAGGGGCTGGCCCACCTGGCCCTGGCTACCACCGGTCCGGGCGATGCGGTGCTGGTGCCCAACCCGGCCTATCCCATCCATCCGTATGGATTCGTTATCTCCGGGGCCGACATCCGCCACGTGCCGATGACCCCGGACCGTGACTTCTTCGCCGAGCTGGAGAAGGCGATTCGCGATACCTGGCCGAAGCCGAAATTCCTGGTGCTCAACTTCCCCGGTAACCCCACCGCCCAGTGCGTGGAGCTGGAGTTTTTCGAGAAGGTGGTGGCCATCGCCCGCGAGCACGGCATTTGGGTGATCCACGATCTGGCCTACGCCGAGATCGTCTTCGACGGTTACCAGGCGCCCTCGATCATGCAGGTGGAGGGGGCCAAGGAGGTGGCGGTGGAGTTCTACTCCCTCTCCAAGAGCTACAACATGCCAGGCTGGCGGGTCGGCTTCATGGTTGGCAACCCCACCCTGGTCGGCGCCCTGGCGCGGATGAAGTCTTATCTGGACTACGGCATGTTCACTCCCATCCAGGTGGCGGCCATCGCCGCCCTGGAGGGGCCGCAGGATTGCGTGCGCGAGATCAGCGACATGTACCAGAGCCGTCGCGACGTGCTTTGCGATGGCCTCAATGCCATGGGCTGGGCGGTGGAGAAGCCCAAGGCGACCATGTTCGTCTGGGCCAGGATCCCCGAGCCCTACCGCCACCTGGGCTCGCTGGAGTTCTCCAAGAAAGTGCTGGAGGAGGCCAAGGTGGCCGTTTCTCCCGGTATCGGTTTTGGCGACTACGGCGACGACCACGTGCGCTTCGGCCTTATCGAGAATGAACAGCGTACCCGTCAGGCCTTGCGAGGCATCCGTGAAATGCTGCGCAAGGACGGTCACGCGTGAAATCAGAACAACCCGAGATTGAGATGACCCCTCTGCTCAACCCCGTTAGTAAATCCACCAAGCTGGCCAACGTCTGCTACGACATCCGTGGGCCGGTGATGGAGCGCGCCCGGCAGATGGAGGAGGAGGGGCAGCGCATCATCAAGCTCAACATCGGCAACCCGGCCCCCTTTGGCTTCGATGCCCCCGAGGAGATCATGCAGGATGTGATCATGAATCTCGGCGAGGCCTCGGGCTATTCCGACTCCAAGGGCCTGTTCGCCGCGCGCAAGGCGGTGATGCACTACACCCAGGCCAAGCAGATCGCCGATGTGCGCATGGAGGACATCTACATCGGTAATGGGGTCTCCGAGCTGATCGTCATGGCCATGCAGGCGCTGCTCAACGACGGCGACGAGGTGCTGGTGCCGGCCCCCGACTACCCGCTGTGGACTGCAGCCGTGGCCCTGGCCGGCGGCAAGCCGCACCACTACGTGTGCGACGAGCAGGCCGGCTGGTATCCGGACCTCGACGATATCCGCGCCAAGATCAACCGCCGTACCCGTGCCATCGTCCTCATCAATCCCAACAACCCCACCGGTGCGGTCTACCCCACCGAGGTGCTGGAGGGGATTATCGAGCTGGCACGTGAGCACCAGCTGATCATCTACGCCGATGAGATCTACGACAAGGTGCTCTATGACGGCGCCGAGCACACCTCCATCGCCTCGCTGGCCGACGATGTCCTGTTCATTACCTTCAACGGCCTCTCCAAGAATTACCGCGCCGCCGGCTATCGTGCCGGCTGGCTCATCGTCTCCGGCGACAAGCGCCACGCCCAGGACTACATCGAGGGGCTGACCATGCTCGCCTCCATGCGCCTGTGCTCCAACGTCCCGGCGCAGTACGCCATCCAGACCGCCCTGGGCGGCTACCAGAGCATTAATGACCTGGTGAAGCCCGGCGGCCGCCTGCACCGCCAGCGCGAGTACGCCCATGCCATGCTCGAACAGATGCCGGGGGTGAGTTGCGTCAAGCCCGATGGCGCCATGTACCTGTTCCCGCGCCTGGACCCCAAGCGCTATCCCATCGCCGATGACCGCCAGTTCATCCTCGAGTTGCTGGAGCAGGAGCGGGTGCTGGCAGTGCAGGGTAGTGGCTTTAACTGGATTGCCCCGGACCACTTCCGCATCGTCTTCCTGCCCAATATGGACGACCTGGAGGAGGCGATGGCGCGACTGGCCCGCTTCCTCGACAATTATCGCCGCCGCAACGGCCGCTGAGGGGCCACAGTCGGCGCCGGATAGGGTAGAATTCGACCACTGATTTTTTGGACGAGAGATTATGGAACCTGTGAAAGTCGGCCTGCTGGGCCTGGGAACCGTCGGCGGTGGTACCGTCAACGTGCTCAAGCGCAACGCCGAGGAGATCGCCCGTCGCGCTGGTCGCGGTATCGTCGTCAGCCACGCCGCCGCCCGTGACATCAACAAGCCGCGCATCTGCGACACCCAGGGCATGACCCTGACCACCAATCCGCAGGAGGTGGTCAACGATCCGGAGGTGGAGATCATCATCGAGCTGATCGGTGGTGACGGCCTGGCCCGTGAGATGGTGATGCAGGCCATTGCCAACGGCAAACACGTGGTCACCGCCAACAAGGCGCTGATCGCCAAGCACGGCAACGAGATCTTCGCCGCCGCCCAGGCCAAGGGCGTGATGGTCGCCTTCGAGGCGGCGGTGGCCGGTGGCATCCCCATCATTAAGGCGATCCGCGAGGGGCT